>CAZNNA010000519.1:0-1500 GCA_964573825.1 uncultured Treponemataceae bacterium | reverse complement strand
TCCGGCCGACGGCGTCGAGCTCGTCGATGAACAGGATGCACGGAGCGCTCTTGCGCCCCTGGTCGAAGAGGTCGCGGACGCGGCTCGCGCCGACGCCGACGAACATCTCCACGAAGTCGGATCCCGACATATGGAAGAATGGAACGTCCGCCTCGCCGGCCACGGCCTTGGCGAGCATGGTCTTGCCGGTACCGGGCATGCCGACGAGCAGGACGCCCTTAGGTATGCGAGCGCCCATCTTGACGAATTTCTGCGGGTTCTTGAGGTAATCGACGACCTCGAGGAGCTCGTACTTGGCTTCCTTCTGGCCTGCGACGTCCTCGAACTTTATCTTCTTGTCGGAGTCCTGGTAGCGCTTGGCCCGGCTCTTGCCGAAGCCGAAGGCCTTGTTGTTTCCCTGGGTCTGCTTGAAGACCATCCAGATCAGGAAGATGCCGAAGATCCAGGGGAAGAGCTCGCCGATGACCCTGAGGGGACTCATGGCGGCGGAGGTTCCCTCGACACGGACGTCCTTGGCCTTGAGCCTCTCGAGGAGGCCGGTATCCAGGTAGGGTATGACCGAGGAGAAGTCCTGGGTCTCGCCTCCCTTGCCCTTGAGCGTGCCCTGGACGAGCCGCTCGTCGACGATGCGGACCGAGTCGACGTTGCCTTCCTCGAGGTGACCGAGGAAGCTCGAGTACGGTATGCTCGCGGCCTTTGGGCCCCCGTCGAACATGAAGAGCGCTATCGAGACGGCGAGGAGCGCCATGAAGGCTATGAGCGAGACGCGGGCGCCCTTGGGCGGGCCGGCCTCCGGTTTCCTCGGCGGTCGGGTCATATTCTTATCATCGAATTGCATCGCTCTCAACGACTCCTTTCAGTTCGATAGCCAGGTAGCCGCGGGCCGCGGCGGGCAGCCCGTCGTTCCTCCGGTAGAGGGCGCAACGCGCGTCGCCCGCCGGTAACACGGCGACGATGCCCCGAGCGTCCTCGACGACGACGTCGGGAAGGCCCTCGGGGACGACCGCCCGCGAGCCCCAGGCCCGGGAGCGCCGCGAGCCGCTAGGCGCCGAGGCCGATGCCAGGAGGTCGTCGAGCTTTTTCGTACCGCCTGCCGTGGATATCGAGTCGCCGGGCCGCCTCGATCGCAGGCAGAGGGGCCAGGAGAAGGCTTCGAGCCTGAGCCCCGGCGGCCCGTCGGCAGAGTATAGCCTACAGGCCATGGCTTTGCCTATTCGATACGCTCCCTCGCGACGTGCCACGAGCGAGAAGCCCGATGCGGAGGGATCGGCCTCGGCGGGACTGGCGGGGCGCGCGACCACCCGGTCCCCGTACCGAAGGAATTCGAGGCCGGCCCCGGCTGCCAGCCGCCCCTCCCGCCGATCGGAACGGGCGGCCGATAGCACGAGGGGCCACGGCGTCCTCGAAGCCCCGAGCGAGAGGCAGAGCCTATAGAGCGCGCGGACCCGCACGGCCTCGGGAGCCTCGTCGAAGGCCGTCGCGTCTATGACCGTCGCGTCG
>CAZNNA010000518.1:0-1503 GCA_964573825.1 uncultured Treponemataceae bacterium | reverse complement strand
CGGCCTCCATGGAGGCGCTCGCCGGGTACAGGGTATTGTCTAGGTCGAAGATAACGGCTCGTATCATGCCTGATACTTGACGTTTAATGACTATTCCGTCAAGGTGTTGACGAATTTACCATAAATAGAGCGGAGGTCCTCGTGTCCGTCGCGGTAGAGCACGATAAGCGCAGGCAAGAGATACTCGAGAGCGCGCTCGACGTCTTCGTGGAGTCGGGCTACGCCGACACCACCTTCCAGAAGATAGCCGATCGCTGCGGCATCACCCGTACCATCCTGTACCTGTACTTCAAGAATAAGCGCGAGATATTCATGTTCAGCATAAAGCGCTTCGCGGAGAAGCTCGAGGCCGAGATACGCGCCGCGGCATCGGCGAGGGCGCCGGCCTACGAGACGCTCGACCGGCTCGGGGACCTCGTCCTGCGCCGCTGCGCCGAGCAGTCGAGGCTCCTATCGGTCATAGTCGATTACCTTGAGCACGCCCGCAAGTCGGGCGTCGACGTGAGCGAGAAGGTCAGGCGCAGGACCATACGCATGCGCCATATCATAGCCGGCGTCGTCATTGCGGGCCAGGAGCGCGGCGAGCTGCGCAAGGCCCCCGTCGGATCGGTATCGGACCTCTTCTACGGCCTGGTCGAGGCCGCCATCTTCCGCGCCGCGGTGCTCGGCCGGGAAGACCTAGGCGGCCTCGATTCAGCCATGAGGCTCTTCGTGGAGGGCTTGAAGGCATGAAACCCGACTGGCTCCGCGTCGCCGTGCCCTCCGGCCCGCGCTGGAGGTCCATGAGCGAGCTCGTCGCGCGGCGCGGCCTCCATACCGTCTGCGACGAGGCCCGCTGTCCTAACAAGGCCGAATGCTGGGGCTGCGGCACGGCGACCTTCATGGTCCTTGGCGATACGTGCACGCGGGGCTGCCGCTTCTGCGCCGTCGCCACGGCGCGGCAAGGGACGCCGCCCGACCCGAGGGAGCCCGAGCAGCTGGCCGCCGCCGTCAAGGAGCTCGGCCTGCGCTACGCCGTCATCACGAGCGTCGACCGGGACGACCTGGCCGACCGAGGCTCCGGGCACTTCGCCGCGTGCGTACGCGCGATCAAGGCCTCTACGCAGGACGTCAGCGTCGAGCTGCTCGTTCCCGACTACCGGGGCGCCGAGCTGGCCGCCATAGCCGCTGCCGGGCCCGACGTGGTGGCCCATAACGTGGAGACCGTACGCCGGCTCCAGGGCGTGCGCGACGCCCGCGCCTCCTTCGACCTATCGCTCCGGACCCTGCGCGAGGCCAAGGAGGCCTTCGGCGCCGTCACCAAGTCGAGCCTCATGCTGGGCCTGGGGGAGACCGAGGACGAGGTCATCGCGGCCATGGACGAGCTTCGCTCGGTCGGCTGCGACCTCCTCGTCATGGGACAGTACCTACGCCCGACTCCCGCCCAGCTGGCCGTCGTGGAGTACCTGGGCCCGGAGCGCTTCGAGCGCTACGCCGCGCTCGCCCGCGAGCGGGGCTTCCGCT
>CAZNNA010000517.1:1170-1505 GCA_964573825.1 uncultured Treponemataceae bacterium | reverse complement strand
GCCCACGAGGCTCCTGACCGATTCGGCTACCTATAAGGCCATGCCGTACTCCGACGTCTTCACCAAGGACTTCGAGACCGCCCGCATCGTGTACGTAGGCAAGGCGGCCTCGCGGCTCAGCTCCCTCCTCAAGCAGGCCATTGAGGGCGTCGAGGTCGGCGGCGTCGAGCCCAGGGACGCGCTCGAAAAGCTGCGGCGGGAGGCCCAGGCAGCCCTGGACGAGGCCGACTAGGCCGCCATGAAAGCGCAACGGAAACGCCGGGGCATCGAGGCCAAGCGGAACCTCTGGGGCTGGGTCTTCGTGGCCCCGGGGATACTCTTCTTCTCGACCTTCT
>CAZNNA010000517.1:0-1160 GCA_964573825.1 uncultured Treponemataceae bacterium | reverse complement strand
GGGGCTGCAGAACTACGCCAAGGTGCTGTCGTCGCCCGATTTCTGGAATTCAGTGCGTGCGAGCGCCACCTTCTGCCTCGGCGTCTTCGTGCCCATATTCGTGCTATCGCTCCTCTTCGGCGTCCTCATAGCCTCGCGCTCGCGGGGACGCCGCTTCTACCAGATGGCGCTCTACTCGCCCGCGATCCTGTCGTCCGTGGTCACGGCGAGCGTCTGGGCCATCATGTTCGATCCCCGGGGCCTGGCCAACCAGTTCGCCAACGGGCTCCTCGGCACCCCGGGCGTCGACCACCGCTGGCTCGCCGACAGCGTCATGGTCCAGGTCTCGACCATGCTCGTCTATATCTGGAAGACGGTAGGCTACTACACCATCCTCTTCGTGACGGGCATAGGCAAGATACCGTCGAGCGTCATAGAGGCGTCCATCATTGACGGCGCCGGTCCCTGGCAGCGGCTGACGCGCGTCACCATGCCGCTCCTCAAGCCGACCATGGCGCTCGTCTCCGTCATGATATTCACCGGCAGCCTCAAGACCTTCTCCACCCAGTACCTGTTCACGCAGCGCGGCGCCCCGGAGGCCCCCATCAACGTACTGACGCTCAACATCTATAAGACTGCGCTCTTCGAGCAGAACCTGGGACGGGCGAGCGTCATGAGCCTCCTCCTCTTCGCGGTGCTCCTCATACTCTCGGGCATCCAGGTAAGGGCCGCCGGCTCGGGGGAGGACCTATGACGGCCCATCCCCGGCTCCGGCGCTACTACGACTCGTTCCGCTTCAGGGCGGGCGGCTTCGCGGCCGTCGTCGTCCTGGTCGCCGCCTGCGCCCTGGCCCTCGGGCCCTTCGCCTTCATGCTGGGCGCGTCCCTCATGCCCGGCCGGGACGTGACGACGATACCCTACCGCTGGATACCCGAGACGCCCCTCTGGTCGAACTACCTGAAGGCTATCAAGGGCAGCGACGGCTCCTGGATCTACCTCAGGAACATCATGAATTCCTTCATCGTCGCCACCACGGTCGCGACGACGTCGGTCTTCCTCGCCTCCTTCACCGGCTACGGCCTCGCTAAGTTCAAATTCCGCGGCCGGGGCATAGTCTTCATGGGCATCATGGCGACGATGATGATACCCTTCGAGGCGGTGATGATCCCGCTCTTCCTGAC
>CAZNNA010000516.1:0-1520 GCA_964573825.1 uncultured Treponemataceae bacterium | reverse complement strand
GAAGGGTAGGGCCGTAGCGAGATTGGCGAAGGCGAGGGCGTCCGGCCTAGCCAGCACCCGCCCCAGGCCGTAGAGCGCCATGGCCGCGACCAGGACTATATCGACGTACAGGAGTATCCGCGCCTTGCTGGCGGCCCCGTACCCGTCACCGGCGTACAGCGTGTCGAAGCGTTTCCCGAGTATCATTCGCGCCCCCTGGGCGTCACTCTAGCAGAGCCGAGACCGCGGCGCAATGAAAATCGAGCGACCGCTCGCCCGCGGCCGCTCGCTGCCTCGGGCCGCCCTAGGCCGCCCTAGGCCGCCCGGTTCGACGCCTTCCGGCCTAGGGCGCGGTCCACATTGACGGCCCGTCTCCTTTTCGTCACAATGGCGGCATACTCGCGACGAGAGGCCCGTTCGCGGCCGCCGCGCATCCGGAGAGAATCATGGATCCACGTTCTATCGTTAAGAGCCTGCACCCGCTCGAGATAAAGGTCCTCCTGCGCTACGCCCCCGGCGAAGCGCTCGGCGTCGCGCGCCTAGCGTCCGAGCTCGGCTACGTCGAGGGACACGCCAACCAGGCCCAGGCCTGGCTCTCCGCCAAGGGGCTGGCCGCCGAGTCCGGCCGCGAGGCTCGCACCGTCTACGAGCTCACCCCGCTCGGGCGGGCCTGGCTCGACGCTGGTACCCCGGAGGATCGCCTCGTCGCCCACCTCGCCTCCTCGGGGCCCTTGCCCATGCCCGCCATCTGCCAGGCCCTCGGCATGGAGCAGAAGGACGCCGGTTCGGCCTTCGGGCGCCTCAGCAAGGAGGGCGTCCTCGGCATGACGGCCGATAAGCGCGTTGAGCTCCTGGACGCGTCCCGCTCGCGGCGCTCGGCGGCGCTCAAGGCCCTCCTGGCCAAGGCCGCCGCCGCCGAGGGAGGCGTCCTCGCGGAGACCGACCTGGAACAGGGCGAGGCCGCCCTGATGGCCGAGGTCGCCAAGAAGCGCGGCTCCGGCGACGCCGCCTTCCGCGCCGCCGAGCGAGAGACCGTCACCTGGACCCTGACCGATGACGCCGCGACCGTCGCGTCCCTGCTCAAGGAATCCGGCGTCTCGGGCGACGAGCTCGGCGCCGTGACCCAGGATATGCTCGAGTCCGGCTCCTGGAAAGGCGCCGCCTTCCGGTCCTATAACGTCATGAGCCGCCCCGCCCGCGTCATGCCCGGGCGCCGCAACCCCTACGTCCAGTTCCTGGAGAGCGTCAAGGATAAGCTCGTATCGCTGGGCTTCGAGGAGTTCGACGGCGGTCTCGTCGAGACCGAATTCTGGAACGGCGACGCGCTCTTCATGCCGCAGTTCCACTCCGCCCGCGATATCCATGACGTCTACTACGTCGCCAATCCGACCAAGGCCAAGTCCATAGAGGAACCGTACCTGTCGCGCGTCGCGGCGACCCACGAGAACGGCGGGGCCACGGGCTCGCGCGGCTGGCGCTACGGCTTCGACAGGGAGTTCACCAAGCGCCTCGTCCTCCGGAGCCAGGGCACGGTGCTGTCG
>CAZNNA010000515.1:0-1540 GCA_964573825.1 uncultured Treponemataceae bacterium | reverse complement strand
CGCTCGCGGTAGGCCTCGAGGGTGGCGCCGCCCCAGAGGCTGGCGAAGGGCGACCGCGGCGGGAAGTCGATGCGGGCGGCGCAGGCCGGCGTCCCGTCGATAGAGGCGATCCACAGGCTCTGGCGCCCGGGCTCCTCATGGAAGTTCCGCGCCAGCTCCCTCATGTACTTCTCGTGGTCGTCGGGCCAGGTCAGGGCGTCGAGGGCGGCGTAGGCGGCCAGGCCTTCCTCGTCCGTTACCCTGCGCGCGTCCACGGGATTATCCGCCGCCAGCTCGGGCGGAAGCTCCGCGAGCTCGAGGGCCATGATGGCCTCGTCCTCGCCGATGGAGAAGCCGCGCGCCGCCAGGCGGGCCTTGAGGTCGGCGGGCTCGTCATGGGAATAGAGCTTCCACTCGAACGACCGCTTAAGGCCGCGGAAGTACGCGAGCTCCGCGTCGATGGCGCCGTCGGCGCTCCCGTCGCCCAGGCTTGAATAGACGAGGCAGTTGTGGCCGTCCTCGTCGTCGTTCACCATGCGGATAGTGCGGTCAGTCTCCACGCGGCGGTAGCCCGGGTAGTCCGCTCCCTTGCGCTCGTACTCGTCGTAGAGGGCTAGTATCTCGATGTTCGTCATCGCGGATAGTAAGCGCCTGAGGAGCCGCAAGTACAAGGGAAAGATCGATTAGAGGCGGACAGGCGCTTAGGCGTACGAGTCCCGCGTGAGCTCCCGGAGTCGCTCGAGCTCCAGTTCCCGATATAAGCCGCGGGAAAGCAAGGACCTAAGCCCGAAGCGATCCGCGTAGACGTCGATCTCGTTCACCTGGCACCTCGATAGGACATACGTCCTATTCATGTAACGGATTATCGGGGATGGTTGCAAGCGATCCCCGCCAGGATCGGAGGAATCGATGATCTACCTTGCCTTGACGCCCCTGATCGGAGCCCTTATCACGACGATGAACCAGGTAAACAGCAGGCTTACCGCCGCCGTCGGATCGGCTCTCGCGCTCGTGCTCATCCACGCGGTCGGGCTCGCGGCCTCGACGGCGGCGATAGCGTTACGGAGGGAGAAGAGGAACCCGGCGAGGCTTCTCTGGTACAGGTACGCGGGGGGCGCTATCGGCATAGGTACCGTGCTCGCGAGCGCCGCTGCCTTCCGGGGACTCGGCGCATCGATGGCTACCGCGCTGGCCCTGCTCGGCCAGATGGCCGGCGCCGTAGCGCTCGACGCCACCGGCCTGCTAGGAAGGCGGAAGCACCCGCTCGAGCCCGGCCAGGTTCCCGGGCTAGCGGCGTCCCTGCTGGGTATAGCCGTCATGGCGGGGCCAAGGATTCCCGCGCTCTTCCCGGCGACCATGGCCTTGCTCGCCGGCATCCTGCCTCTCAGTACCTTTACCCTCAACTCCCAGCTCGCCTTGGAGATAGGAGTTTTCAGGTCCTCTCGGATGAACTTCCTTACCGGCCTCTGCGGCTCGGTCGCGATAGCGCTCGCCGCCTTCGCGACGAGCGCCCTGCCCTCCTTGGACGCTATCGGACCCGCCCTAGCGTCGTATCCCTTCA
>CAZNNA010000514.1:0-1550 GCA_964573825.1 uncultured Treponemataceae bacterium | reverse complement strand
GGCCCCGCTCGAGTTCCTCGGAGACGAGGGAGACGTCGAGGATGGGCTTGCTGATCGATTGAGCTATGAGTACGGACGCCACGATGGAGACGACCACGACGACCGCGGCCAGGATGAGGGAGATGCTGACGAGGGCTACGACCGGGGCCAGGACCACGTCCAGGGGCACGGCGAAGCCCATGCTCCAGGGGCGGGCCACGCCCGTGAAACGGATCGGCACGTTGACGGTCAGGAAAGAGGCGCCACCGATGGTAGATTCCTCCGTCCATTGGGCCCCGGAGGCTATGCGGTCGAGCGCGACCTTGGCCTTGGAGGCCTCCGTGGTATCGGCGATGTTCTTACCTACGACTTCCTCGCTCGGGTACGTGACGAAGGTGCCGTCGTCCGAGATCAGGAAGACGTAGCCGCTCCCGTAGGGCTTGATCTCTCCGGCCGCCTTGCGCAGGGCATCCATGGAGAAGTCGACGCCGGCCGTACCGACGCGCTGGCCCTTGTAGGTGATAGGGGCGCAGACGGATACGACCGTCGTAAGGGCTCCCGATATCTCGTACTCGGTCGGCTTGGTGATATACGGCTTGCCCGTCGCATAGGCCTCTCGGTAGAAGAGGCCCGTGTCGCCGGGGTCGTCGTAGCCTACGCAGGGTTCCAGGCCGAGCGTACCGGAGAATCGAGTCCAGTACGGGGCGAAGCGCCCGTCAGGGGCCGCGCCGGCGGCGTCGCGATAGCCCGAGTCCTTGCCGCCGATGGCGTCCGGGGCGAAGACGGCCCATACGCCGCCGAGGCCGGGGTTGTCGTCGGCTACGGCCTTGAGGATGCGGATGGCGGCGGCGCGCGGCTCGGGGCCTTCCTTGGCCGCCGCCAGCGCCGAGGCGGTCGCGTGCATCTTGGCTAGGGCCGCCTCGAACTCCGAGGCGAGCCGGGCCGAGGCCTTGCCCGCCATCTCCTCGGCTGCCTGCGTTATGATGGCCTTGGTATCCTGGTACACCTTGACGGTCGTCACGCCGACGAGTAGGCCCGTCCCCAACAGGACTATGAGGCCGTACGATAGGACGAGCCTCGGGCGTAGCTTCATGCTGTCTCCTCCTTAGCGGTTTCGGGCCGTTCCGTCATGAGGGAACCCTCTCAGTACTCGATGAAGTCGTCGTCGGAGGCCTTGGACCCGTCCTTGAGCGTTATGCCCGTGGAGGCCTTCTTGACGGTGACGCCGTTAGATATACGCGCCTGCGTAGAGGCGGGGGCCGCCGCCCCGGATGGCTTGGCCGCCGGCTTGGCCTTGCCGCGCGTGCTCGCGTTAGCGGTTGGCCGCGGTCGCGCGGCCTCGTCGCGCTGAACCCCTGGGGCATGGATAGCCATGTCTCCGTCGATCTTGAAGAAGGAGACCGCATCGCGAAGCTTGGCCGCCTGGGCCGCGAGTTCCTCGGTGGTGCCCGCCACCATGGTGGCCTGGCTGGCAATCTCCTCGCTCGTGGCGCTGAATTCTTCCGAGATGGAGGCATTCTGCTGGATCACCGTGTCGAGCTGGGCTATGGCCTGGTTGATCTGCTGGGTGC
>CAZNNA010000513.1:0-1552 GCA_964573825.1 uncultured Treponemataceae bacterium | reverse complement strand
CGGCTATCGGTAGCCTTCGGGCCCTGCATAGGTAGCTGCTGCTACGTCGTGGACGAGGACCGCGCCCGCGCCTACGAGCGCGAGTTCGGCCCCTCGGCCGTCGTCCGCTCGGAGGGCCGTCCGCGCCTCGACCTCGTCGCCGCCAACCGGGGGATAGCCGAGCGCCTCGGGCTCGGCGCCCCTATCGTCTCGGGCGCCTGCACCGCCTGCGGCGGCCGCTTCGGATCCTTCAGGCGGCAGGGCGCCGGCCGCTTCACGCGCATGGCCGCGGCCATAGGCTACCCTGCATGAGCCGATCCGGCATGAGATCGTACCGCCCTGCCCCGACCTCGCTTGTATCGGCGCTCGGGCTGCTCCTAGCCGCGGCGCTCGCGCCCGCGCCCGCCGTAGCCCAGGCGCTCGAGCCCTTCTCGGCCCCGGCCGGCCGCGTCGTCGTAACCGAGCGCTCCGACTTCTCCCGCTACGAGGACGGCCGCTACCTCGGGCACGTCTACCGCGAGGCCCGGGTCGACCTGGCGGCGACGACGGGGGACAAGGGCCGGACGGACTACCGGGGAGAGGCCATAGTCTTCGAGGAGACGCTCCGCGACCTGCGCGCCGTGGCCAGGGCCGTGGACGGCGTCGTTCCCATAGCCTTCAGCCTGTACCCCGGCGGGCGCGTAGCCTTTACCGAGGACGAGGGCTATCCCATACTGCGCGGCATGCCCGCGCCTCCGCCCAGGCCCGCGGCTCCCGGCGAGCGCTGGACGGGCGAGGGCGTCGTCGTGGTCAGGCCCCGGGCCGGACAGCCGGCTACGCGCATACCGGTCCTGGCCGAGTACCGCTACGTCGGGCCGTCCAAGCACGGCGACCGCCCGGCCCAGGCCATACAGGCCCGCTTCGCCATACGCTACAAGGGCCTCGATAGGCTCGGGGACCCGGCCATGACGGGAGCCACGGGCACCCGTACCGTCGACTTCCTCGTCGACGCCGAGGACGGCTCGACGCTCTTCGCGCGGGAGACCCTGGACGAGACCTACGCGTTTTCCGGCGCCCCGAGCGTGCGCCTCAAGGGCTTCATACTGCACTTCCACCGGGGCAGCGTACCCGGCGAGGCCGACCGCATAGCCTCGCTCCTCGGAGGAGCGCCGGGCGGGCTACCATCGGCGCCCGAGCCCATCGCGGCGACCTCGCCGGGCGCGACTACGGCGCGCGCCGAGCCTCCGGCCGTCGCGGCTACGCAGCCCGCCGCCGCGACGCCTACCGAGGTTCCCGCCATAACCGAGCCTCCAGCGTCGCCCGCGACGCCGGTAGGGCCTCCGGCCGTAGCCGAGCCTACGGCGACGCCCGTTACGCCCGCGACGCCTGCGTCGCGACCGGTCGAGCTGGCCAGGGGCGAGCGCGGCGTCGTGCTCCTCCTCTACGACCTGCGCTTCGTGCCGGACGGCGACGAGCTGCTGGCGGGCGAGAAGGGTAGGCTCGACGCCATAGCCGCGGCCCTCGCGCTCCTGCCCGATAAGACCTTCCTGGTCGAGGGCCACGCGGCGGACCTGGGCCGGCCCGCGGGCCAGTA
>CAZNNA010000512.1:606-1589 GCA_964573825.1 uncultured Treponemataceae bacterium | reverse complement strand
TGGCTCTTCATGTTCAACCCGAACGTCGGTATCGTCGCCTGGTTCCTGAAGCACCGGCTCGGGGTGGAGTGGCAGCACCTCCTTAACGCCAGGCAGGCCTTCGTCCTCATAACGCTGGCCGCCTCCTGGAAGCAGGTCTCCTACAACTTCGTCTTCTTCCTGGCCGGCCTCCAGAGCGTGCCCGAGGACCTGGTGGAGGCGGCGGCGATCGACGGGGCCGGGCCGCGCAGGAGGTTCTGGACTATAGTCTTCCCGCTCCTGTCGCCTACGACCTTCTACCTCCTCGTCATGAACCTGGTCTACGGCTTCTTCGAGACCTTCCCCGTCGTCCACCAGGTAACCGCCGGCGGGCCCGGCAAGTCCACGTCCATCCTCGTGTACAAGGTCTGGCGCGACGGCGTCATCAACCTGGATCTCGGCGGCTCGTCGGCCCAGTCGGTCATCTTGATGATCATGGTCATCGGCTTGACCGTCGTGCAGTTCCGATTCATAGAGCGGCGCGTCCACTACTAGCCGGAGGCATACCATGACCGAGCATAACGCGTTCAGGAAGGCCTTGCCGCACGTCTCGCTCGCGCTGGCCACGATCGTCCTCCTCTTTCCCATATGGATAGTCTTCGTCGCCAGTTCCCATACCAACGCGGAGATCCTGGCCGCGCCGATGTCCCTGCGCCTGGGGCCGCACCTCGCGGAGAACTATAGGCGTGCCATACTCGAGGGTAACCAGAACCTGGGCGCCTCCGCGCTGACCATGATGAAGAATTCGCTTATCATGGCGCTCGGTATCGCGGGCGGTAAGATAATCGTGTCGCTCCTGGCCGCCTTCGCCATAGTCTTCTTTAAGTTCAGGCTAAGGAAGTTCTGTTTCTGGGCCATCTTCGTGACGCTCATGCTGCCCGTCGAGGTCCGTATCATGCCGACCTATAAGGTCGTGTCAGACCTGGGCCTCCTTGACTCCTACGCCGGGCTCATCCTTCCCATGA
>CAZNNA010000512.1:0-596 GCA_964573825.1 uncultured Treponemataceae bacterium | reverse complement strand
CCGTGTTCCTCTTCCGGCAGTTCTTCATGCAGATCCCCCGGGAGATAGCCGAGGCCTCGCAGATAGACGGCGCGACGCCCATGCAGTTCTTCGGGAGCATACTCCTGCCCATGACGAGGACGCCCGTGGCGGCCATGTTCGTGATCCAGTTCATCTACGGCTGGAACCAGTACCTCTGGCCTCTCCTCATCACGACCAAGCAGGAGTACTACACCCTCCTCATAGGCATCAACCGCATGCTCGGCGGCGCCGACGTGCTCATCGAGTGGCAGATAGTCATGGCCACGACGCTCCTGGCGCTCCTCCCGCCGGCCGTCGTCGTCGTCGTCATGCAGAAGCAGTTCATAGCCGGCATGACCGATAGGGAGAAGTAGTCTCCCCCGAGGGGCGGGCGCCGCGCGGTTCTCGGGGCGCTTGATCCCCTTGACATTCTCTCGCCTTTGCGGCATTATCCACGAGCCATTCGTCTGGCCGCCGTGGCGGCCGCAACGGGCGAGTGGTCATCGTACGCGTGTGTCGCGTCGGTGGCGCGGGGTTCCACGACCTCGAGCGTAGGGTCCATGGGCACGCCCGCCAGGGTCCGGCCCGAGGGACGC
>CAZNNA010000511.1:0-1595 GCA_964573825.1 uncultured Treponemataceae bacterium | reverse complement strand
GAACTCGTCGAAGGTCTTGAAGCCGTAGCGCTCGGTGACGCGCTCGAAGCCCTCGAGGTACAGGAGGGCCTTGCCCGCCAGGCGGCTATCGTAGGGTACGCTTCGCGCCGGATCCAGGTCGTCGGCGCAACGCGCGATGGTCGCGAGGAGGCTCGGCTTGAAGCGGGCCAGCGAATGGGCGGAGACAATCCCGTCGAAGTCGCCCGAGCGGGCCATGACCTTGCGGACGCTCTCCTTATAGACGGAGAGGCTCGTCGACTCCTTGAGGAAGAGCCAGGTGAGGCTCGAGAAGCTGTCGCCGGAGAAGAGTATGCGGTCGCGGCGGTCGAGGGCGCAGACCGAGCCGCCGGTGTGGCCGGGAGTCCAGATGACCTCGACCTCGGCCCCTCCGCCCAGGTCTATGACCCGGCCGTCCTCGATGGGCTCGAGGCGCGTCCTGGCGGGCAGGAGCCTGCGGCGCGAGCGTTCCTCGGGCGACAGCTGGGAGCGGCTCATGGCGTAGAGCGCGAGCCTGTAGGGGAGGCCCGCGTGCGAGCGCGCCAGGGCCAGGTCGTCGCGGTGTATCATGGCCTCCGGGAAACCCGCGTCCCCGTGGACGTGGTCGGCATGGCCGTGCGTATGGAGGAGGATGAGCGGCAGGTCGGTGACCTCCCGGGCGGCCCCGGCGATGTCGCCGAAGCCGTAGCCGGAGTCTACGACGAGTGCCGCCTTGGTACCGACGATGAGGGAACAGAACACGTCGAGCGACTCGTGGATGTGGTAGGCGCCCCCAGCGAGGCGGTTGATGCTCTTGGCCATGGCGTATTCTATACGCATGGCTCGCCGGGCCTCAAGTGTCGGCTCGCAGCCGAAAGGGTACTTGAGGAGTCGACCGGTTATCGGGCACCCTACGGCCATGGATCTCTGCGATACCGTCTATAGGCCGCCGAGCGAGGCGGATAGCCTCATCGTGCGCGTCACTACCGGCTGCTCCCACAACGGCTGCCGCTTCTGTTCCATGTACAAGCGTACCAGGTACCGCCGCCGCGACGCGGAGGCCGTGCTCGAGGACCTGCGGCTCGGACAGTCCTGGTACGGCCCGGAGGCGCGGGTCTTCCTTGCCGACGGGGACGCCCTGTCGGCCGGCCCCGAGCTCATGCGGTCCGCCCTGGACGGCGTCCGTCGCTACTACCCCGCCTGCCCTCGCGTCTCCGCCTACGCCACGCCGCTCGACCTCGCTGAGGCGAGCCCGGCCGACCTGGCGGACTATCGGGAGCGGGGCCTATCCCTTATCTACCTGGGTCTCGAGTCGGGCTCCGACCGCGTCCTCAGGCTCATGAACAAGGGCTCGGACGCCGCCTGCGCGATAGAGGGCTGCCGCAAGGCCAGGGAGGCTGGCATGTCGCTATCGCTCATGGCCATATCGGGCCTAGGCGGCAGGGCGCTCGCGGAGGAGCACGCCAGGGAGACCGCTCGCGTCCTCAACGCCATTCGGCCCGATTACCTCGGCCTCCTGGCCCTGCTCGTGGAGCCCGGTACGCCGCTCGAGCGCGACGTCGAGAGCGGCGCCTTCACGCTCCTCTCGCCCCGAGAGGTGCTGTCGGAGACGCGCCTCC
>CAZNNA010000510.1:0-1626 GCA_964573825.1 uncultured Treponemataceae bacterium | reverse complement strand
ACCGCGCCTCCGTCGGCTCGGGCGCCTCGGGGGCCGTGCTAGGCTAGCGTTGACAGGAAGGCGAACCCCCGCGAGACTTAGGGCGAATCCGTTCCAGGGGGGTCACGCATGCGACTGTCCATCCCCGACCTCAAGGCCTCGCTCTCGTTCCTCAACGAACTCTACGACCACGTCACGACGGCCATCTTCCTGGCCGACGCCGAGCCCCGCCTCGCTCACTTCAACGATACCTTCAGGGCGATCTTCCGCAAGCCCGAGGAGGCCCTGCTCGGCGAGCTCTGCGGCAACGCCATAGGCTGCCGCTTCGTCGTCGACGAGGGGCTCGACTGCGGCAAGACGTCCAACTGCTCGCGCTGCGAGCTCCGGGCCGCCATCGTAGAGGCCCTGGAGAGCAGGGGCGCCGTCTACGATCGCTCGCTCGAGCGGGACTTCCTCATAGGCGAGGAACGCGTACGCAAGGTGCTCAGGTTCAGCGCCAGCTACCACGAGTACGGCGGCGAGGGCTACGTCCTCGTGCTGGCCGACGACGTGACGAGGCTCGTGGAGACGGCCGAGGCCCTCGAGGAGCGCGCGAGGAGCCTGGAGGCGGCCCTCGGGCGCCTCTCCTCCGAGCTCGGCGAGTGCGGCCGCTCCCTGGCCCAGGCCCGCGCGAGCGAGGCCACGCTAACGGCCGAGCTCAAGCACCGCATAGGCAATACCCTGCAGACGGTCTACGCCCTCCTCCAGCTCGGGGAGGGCTGCCGCGACGACGGCGCCTCGAGCGACGACGTGCTCGCCGACCTCGCGGTCCGCCTGGAGGCCGTGTTCGAGGCCTACAAGAGCACCACCTACGCCGCTACCGGTCCCGTCGTCGACACGGGCGCCTTCGTCTCGTCGCTCATGGCCAGGATAGGCGCGGGCGGATCGAGGCTCGGGCAACGCTTACTGGGAAACCGCCTAGCCATGCCGCCCATACCGCCCATACGCTCCGACGACGCCGTCGTCGTGGGGCTCGCGGTCGTCGAGCTCTGCGCCCTGGCCCGCGGGCAGGGCTTCCTCGCCTGCGTCGAGGCCTCCGCCGAGGGTCGGGGCTTCGCCATAGCGGCGAGCGGCCCCTGCTTCTACGAGGACGAGGATCGCGAGCCCCGCCTGAGGCTCGCCCGGTCGCTCCTGGGGCAGCTCGAGGGCGACATAGCCATCGACTCTCCCGAGCGCGCCGTCGTCTACCTGGGGCGCCCCTGAGCCGAAGGGAGCCGGAAACGCGGCCGACCGCTAGCGCGGTATTCCTACATCGTCCCCAGGACCTTGAGCACGGCGCCCATGAGGTCGGCGCAGTCGTCGTCGGTCGTGTGGTAGCCGCCGCCGTCGGTGGCCTGGCGCACGACGACGGTGCCGTACTCCCCGTCGCCGCCGGGCTCCACCTCGTAGCCGCGCAGGCGCTTAGACGCGAAGCCCCGGTAGGCCGGACCGTCGCGGCCCTTGGTCAGGGCCACGGCGTACATGTAGGGCACCGGCCCGTTGGCCCCCTTGTTGATGGAGGCCTGGAACTGGACGCCGACGAGGTCCGCGGGCTTGCGCCTGGGCTCGAGCATCAGCCGCAGGTCCTCGGGCACGTCCCTACCCTGCTCGTCCTTGTCGAAGCGCAGG
>CAZNNA010000509.1:0-1644 GCA_964573825.1 uncultured Treponemataceae bacterium | reverse complement strand
CCGAACTTCTTGTCGAGGAGTACGTTGCGTCCCTTGGGACCGAGGGTCACCTTGACCGCGCGCGAGATCTGCTCGACGCCGGACAGCAGCTTCCTCCGGGCATCCTCGCTGAACAGTAATTGCTTCGCCATGTTCTTGTATCTCCCTTTCTCTCGTGGGTGTTCCGCCCCGCTCCGGGCCTCGCGCTCGGTAGCGCGCTCGCGAGCGCCGTTCCTGGACGGGTTGGCGTACGTTGAGTGAGGCGAACCGGTACGATTCGCGAGAGCGAAGATACTAAAAAGCATGCCGAGGCGGCAAGGGGCGACGAGGGGGCAAAGCGATGAATTCGTCGCCCATGGTTCCATGTCAGGCTCCGGATCGCTATAATCAAGGCCTATGAACGAAGAAATACCCGTCCTCTACGAGGATGAAGCCATCATCGCCGTCTCCAAGCCGGTCGGCCTCCTATCGGCTCCCGACCGCTACGACCCCGACGCCCCCGTGGCCGCCCGCGAGCTGGCCATGGAGCACGGACGGCTCTGGCCGGTCCATCGCCTGGATAAGGACACGAGCGGCGTCCTCCTCTTCGCCCGAGACGAGGAGACGCATAGGCTCCTGTCGCTCGCCTTCGAGGAGCGCTCCGTGGAGAAGGTCTACCACGCCGTCGTGCAGGGGCGTCCCTCGTGGACCGAGACGAGCTGCGATTTCGCCCTCTCGCCCGACGGGGATAGGATGCATAGGACCGTAATCGACGGGGCGGGTAAGCCCTCGCTGACCGATTTCCGCGTGCTGGGCTGCCATGCCAAGATGGCCATAGTGGACGCGCGTCCCCGCACGGGGCGGACCCACCAGGTCCGCGTCCACCTGGCCGCCCTTGGCTATCCCATAGCCTGCGACCCCCTCTACGGCGACGGGAAGCCCGTCTTCCTCTCCAAGGTCAAGCGGCGCTGGAAGGGCGACGAGGACGCCGAGCGCCCGCTCATTACCCGCACGGCGCTCCATGCGTATTCCATCAGCTTTTCGCACCCCGGGAGCGGAGAGCCCATGACCGTAGAGGCTCCCTACCCCAAGGACCTCCGGGCCTTGGTGACGCAGCTGCGACGGCTGTAGCTCCGGCGGAGGAGGGGCCGACGCGACCCTTGTCGTCTTCTCGTTCTATAGGTATCCTAACCGAGGCCCTACCGGGGCCGGTCGCATAGCGAACCCATCCAGTTCTTAGCGGAAGTACAATGAAGCACATCTCTCGGTCAATCGCGTTTCTCGCGACCCTGACGCTCGCGGTCGCCTCCTGCGCCGCGATGGGCTCAAAGGAGAAGGAAGGCGCGGAGCCCGACGCTAGCTACGCCTTCGGCATGGCCATAGGCGAGAGCCTCAAGGATACCGGCGTCACCCTCGATTATGCAAAATTCGTGGAGGGCCTCAAGGACGTCGTCGAGGCCGGCAAGCCCAAGATGACCATAGAGGAGGCCCAGAAGGCCATCCAGTCGGCCATGATGGCGGGCATGCAGCGCATAGCGGAGAAGAACGCCGCGGCCGAGACCGAGTTCCTGGCCCAGAACGGCAAGAAGGCCGGCGTCGTGACCACGGCGAGCGGCCTGCAGTACGAGGTCCTCAAGCTGGGCACCGGTCCCAAGCCGCTCGAGACCGATACCGTCAAGGTCGATT
>CAZNNA010000508.1:0-1652 GCA_964573825.1 uncultured Treponemataceae bacterium | reverse complement strand
ATCTAGGCCAATATACCGAGCCGCATAGCCTGCATGGTGGCGAGCAAGTTCGACTCGCGCATCATCATCGACGCGGTCGGCGCCGAGAAGCTCCTGGGGCGCGGCGACATGCTGTACTCGAGCGCCACCGACGCCTTCCCCGTGCGCATGCAGGGCGCCTTCGTCTCGGACGACGAGGTCGAGCGCGTCGTGGCCCACGTCAAGACCCTGGGCGAGCCGGACTACATCGATGAGGAGATATTCGTCGACGACGAGGACGACGAGGGCCCATCGCTCTTCGACGAGGAAGACGACGACCCGCTCTACGAGAAGGCCCTGGAGATAGTCCTGGCCCAGGGCAAGGCGAGCGCCTCCTACCTGCAGCGCAAGCTCAAGATTGGCTATAACCGCGCCGCCGGCATCGTCGGTAAGGCCCAGGGCTCTAAGCCCCGCGACCTCATGCACAATCCCGACATGGGCCGCGCCCCCAACCCTAGGGCCCGCTACGTGCCCGACCTTAGCGCGGAGGACGAGGACGGGGATGGATCGGCGGACGTGGTCGAAGCCGAGGACGAGGCGGATCCTGCCGATGAGTAGCCCAAGACACCCCGCAGCCTACTGAGTACTGGCTACTGGCTACTGACTACTGACTACTTCCTCCCAACGCGTACCCGAGGTCTATCGCCGCGGCGAGGCACTGGTAGCGCGCGGCTACGAGGGCCTGGCGGGCGCCGTCGAGGGACAGACGGGCGTCCTCGAGCTCGAGCGCCGTGGCGGCGCCCAGCTCGTAGGCCTCGGCCGTGCGCGCCTCGATGCGCTCCGCGAGGGCCACCTGGGCCTCGGCCACGCCTACGGCTGAGCGAGCCAGCTCGGCGTCCAGGCGGAGGGCCTCGACCTCGGCCAGGGCGGAGCGCCCGGCCCGCTCGTAGGCCTCGGCCAGGCGGGTCTCTGCCTCCCCAAGGCCTCGCAGCTCCAGCTCTCGCCTCGAGCCGGGTATCCATGCGTCGGCGTTGAACGAGACGGTCACGCGCGCCGACCAGGCGTCGCTCGCGGATATCGGCGAGCCGCTTCCCGGCATGGCGGCCAAGGCGTTCCAGGCGGCCCCGACCGATACGAGCGGGAGGCGATTGACAGCCTCGTAGCGCCGCCTGGCTAGGGCGGCGGCCTCCCGCGCGAGCCTGTCCTTACGGAGATCGAGCCGCCTTGCCGCCAGCTCGTCGATCGCGACGCCGAGGGCCAGGGTCGGGAAGCCTGGCTCGGGTAGCGGCGTCGAGAGCGCGATCGGCGACCCCGTGGGCAGTCCTAGGGCGTGGGCGAACGCGGCCGAGCGCTTGGCCAGTTCCCCGGCGGCCTTGTCCCGCGCCGCCGCCGCCGTCCGCTCAGCCATGGCGGCGCGGAGCGAGTCGAGCTCGGAACCCAGGCCCCGCTCGAAGCGGAGGGCGGCTACGCGCGCCCGCGCGGCCGCGAGCTCCGCGGCCTTGGCCTTGTTGTCGAGTTCCAGGCCCAGCGACACGAGATAGAAGTAGGCCTTGGCCGTATCGCGCCTGACCCTGGCCTCGGCCTCGAGGACGGCGAGCCCCGCCGAGGCGGCGTCGAGGCGGCGTTTCTCCAGGTCGAAGAGTACGCCGGTATCCAGCGAGAGGCTCGCCCCTAACCTCAGCGAGGCCGAAGGC
>CAZNNA010000507.1:0-1655 GCA_964573825.1 uncultured Treponemataceae bacterium | reverse complement strand
GCTCAAGGCCGCTCGCCGCTGGGGCGTCGAGGTCAAGGGCGTCAGGAATTGCTCCCAGCGGATAATCTGCGCCGCAGACAACTTCCATGGCAGGACGCTCGCGGCCATATCCATGTCCAGCGATCCGGATTCGACCGTCAACTACGGCCCGTACGCGCCGGGCTTCGACCGCGTTGCCTACGGCGACGCGAACGCCATCGAGGCCGCCATCACGCCGGACACCGTCGCCGTCATCGTCGAGCCGATCCAGGGCGAGGCCGGCGTCGTAGTCCCGCCCGAGGGCTACCTGCGACGCATACGCGAACTCTGCGACGCTCGCCGGATGCTCTTCATCGCGGACGAGGTTCAGACCGGTTTCTGTCGTACCGGAAAGCGCTTCGCCTGGCAGTGGGAGGGAGCTCGACCCGATATCATGTGCCTCGGAAAGGCCCTGGGCGGCGGGGTGCTACCCGTTTCGGCCATCGTCGCGGACGAGCCCGTCATGAGGGTATTCACCCCGGGCACGCACGGCTCGACCTTCGGAGGCAATCCCCTCGCCAGCGCCGTCGGGCTCGCCGCCCTCAAGGTACTGGAAGACGAGCGGCTCGACGAGGCTGCGGAGCGGCTCGGCCTCATGTTCCGCGCCGAGCTGGCTTCCGTTCGCTGCCCCAGGATGGTAACGGTTCGCGGCAAGGGCCTCCTCAACGCCGTGGTCTTCGAGCCGGGCTTCGAGGCCTGGAACGTCTGCCTGTCGCTGCGCGACGCGGGTATCCTCGCCAAGCAGACCCACGGCAACATCATACGCTTCGCCCCTCCCCTGGTAATCACCGAACAGGAACTCCGCGAGGCGCTGGGAAGGATACGAGGGGTCTTCGAGAAGATACGGTGACGAGGAAGAATCTAGAATGAAAGAATCCAGGATGTCGCCGATAAGGCGGGAGTCTCAAGATTGAGGGGAACGTTTCGGCATTCTCTGCGCCGTGACCGTGCCCTCGTTCACGCCGCCCGCCGGCGGCTACTGGATTCTGGATTCTTCTTTTCCCTCTTCCTTCCTCAACACCTTGCGCAGCTCGGCCCATAGGGCGCTCTCGGTAAAGGGCTTGGAGAGGAAGCCGTCCATGCCGGCCTGGACGCAGGCCTGCCTGTCCTCTGCGTAGGCGTGGGCGGTCAGGGCGACGATGGGTACGCGGGCCGATCCTCGAGCCGTCTCCAGCTCGCGAATACGGCGGGTCGACTCGAGGCCGTTCATCCTCGGCATGCTGACGTCCATGAGTATGAAGCTCCAGGTCCCGCTCGAGGCGGCCTCGAGGGCGGCCTCCCCGTCGATGGCCTGGGCCACCTCGTAGCCGGCGTTCTCGAGGAGGCGCTTCAGGTAGAGCCGGTTGATGGCCTCGTCCTCCGCGACGATGGCCCTGCCGAGCTCGGCGCCGTACGGGAGCGGACGCGACGGGGCGGCGGGGACCCGGGCCGGCGAAGGGATAGCGGGAGCCTCGACGGCGGGCGCGGCCGAGGGCGTCGCGGTTCCCGTCGTCGACGCGGGAGCCGCGGGCGAGATCGGCTGACGGTCGTCTACGGAACCGAGCGGCAGGCTGACCTCGAAACGCGTTCCGATGCTCGGATGCGTCTCGTAGCGAATGGAGCCGCCCATGGCGTCGACTATCGACTTGACCACGGCC
>CAZNNA010000506.1:0-1656 GCA_964573825.1 uncultured Treponemataceae bacterium | reverse complement strand
TCGTCGTCATCAAGCGTAAGGGCAAGATAGCCGAGCTCAGGCAGGCCGTGCCCAAGGACCTGCCAGGCAGCTACGGTATAGGCCATACCCGCTGGGCCACCCACGGAGGCGTCACCGACGCCAACGCCCATCCCCACCTGGACGGCTCCGGCAAGGTGGCCATCGTCCACAACGGCATCATCGAGAACTACCAGTCCCTCAAGGGCATGCTCGAGAAGGACGGGGCCGTCTTCAGGAGCGAGACCGACAGCGAGGTCATAGCCCACCTCGTGGCCTACCACTACGACGGCGACCTGGAGGCCGCGCTCAAGGCGGCCCTTCGGCACCTCAAGGGCACCTACGGCATAGCCGCCATCCACGCCGACGAGCCCGGGCGCATCGTCGGCGCGCGCAACGGCAGCCCTCTCGTCGTGGGCGTGGGCGACGGCGAGATGCTCCTGGCCAGCGACGTCACGGCCATCCTGTCGCACACGGCCAGCGTCGTCTACCTGAACGACGGCGAGGTCGTGTCCATGACGCCCACCGAGTTCCGCGTCTCCGACCGCGACGATCGGGCCGTCGATCCCAAGGTCGACCTCGTGACCTGGAAGCTCGACGCCATAGAGAAGGACGGCTTCTCCTGCTACATGGAGAAGGAGATATTCGAGCAGCCCGAGTCGATAGAGCGCGCCCTATCGGGCCGCATGGACTTCGAGTACGGCTCGGCCAAGTTCGGCGGGCTTAACCTGCCTAAGAAGGACCTGCACGCGATAGGGCGCGTACGCGTCATAGCCGCCGGCACGAGCTGGCACGCCGGCCTCGTGGGCTGCTCCCTCGTCGAGTCGATAGCGCGGCTGCCGGCCCAGGCCGAGCTGGCGAGCGAGCTGCGCTACCGCAACCCCGTCGTCGAGGCGGACGCCCTGTACCTGGCGGTATCGCAGTCGGGAGAGACGGCCGACACGCTCTACGCCATGCGCGAGATACAGAGGCGAGGCGCCACGGTGCTCGGCATCTGCAACGTCGTCGGCTCGACCATAGCCCGGGAGAGCGACGGCGGCATCTACGTGCACTCGGGGCCGGAGATAGCCGTGGCCTCGACCAAGGCCTTCACGAGCCAGCTGGCTGCCTTCTACCTCCTCACGCTGGCGGTAGCGCGGCTCCACGACATGTCCCACCACGAGGGAGAGCGCTTCCTCAAGGAGCTCAAGGCCGTACCCGAGGCTGTACGCAAGACCCTGCTCCTGCGGGACGGCATCCAGGCCATGGCCAAGCGCTACGCCAGGTACCGAGATTTCCTCTTCCTCGGCCGGGGGCTCCTCTATCCCATAGCCCTCGAGGGCGCGCTCAAGCTCAAGGAGATATCCTACATCCACGCCGAGGGCTACGCCGCCGGCGAGATCAAGCACGGTCCCATAGCCCTGGTGAGCGAGGAGACGCCGAGCATCTTCCTCGTGTCCAACGATCACCTGCGCGAGAAGACGCTATCGAACATCAAGGAGATCAAGGCCCGCGGCGGGCCGGTCATCGCCATCGCGGAGGAGGGTGACGACGAGGTCAGGGCCGCGGCCGACGACTTCATACCCATACCGCGCATGGACACGCGTTTCCAGCCTTTCGCCATGGTGGTGCCGCTGCAGCTCTTCGCGTACTTCTGCGCGCTCGAGCTGGGCTGCGACG
>CAZNNA010000505.1:0-1667 GCA_964573825.1 uncultured Treponemataceae bacterium | reverse complement strand
TGGTAGCCGGCGCCGAAGCCGTTGTCGATGTTGACCACCGAGACGCCCGAGGCGCAGGAGTTGAGCATGGTGAGGAGGGCCGAAAGGCCCCCGAAGTTGGCTCCGTACCCGACGCTCGTGGGGACCGCGATGACGGGGGCCGCTACGAGCCCTCCCACGACGCTCGCCAGGGCTCCCTCCATGCCGGCGACGGCGACCACGGCCGCGGCGCCGCGAATCAGCTCGATCCGGGAGAGAAGGCGATGGAGCCCGGCCACGCCGACGTCGTAGGCGCGCTCGATCCTGACGCCGAAGGCCCTGAGCGTGACGGCGGCCTCCTCGGCCACCGCGAAGTCCGAGGTGCCCGCCGCGACCACGGCGACGTAGGGCGCCTCCGCGCCCGGCTCCGCCGGCAGCCTGGCCGTTATCGTGCGCGAGGAGGGCTCGTAGCGCAGCTCGGGCGAGAGGTCCCGCAGGAAGTCGAACTGGGCCTGGCTAGCCCGCGTGGCCAGGACGGCCCCCGAGCCCTCGAGGAGCCGCCCCAGTATGGCGCGGAGCTGGCCGTCGCTCTTGCCGGCGCAGTAGACCACCTCGGGGAAGCCCACGCGCAGCTCCCTCTGGGTGTCGAGCCGCGCGAAGCCGAGGTCGGCCTCGGGGAAGTCCTTGAGTCTCTCGAGCGCCGCCGAGCGGTCGAGGGAACCGTTCTTGTAGTCGTCCAGTATGCGTCCGAGCGTCGTCCGGTCCATGGCCTACGCGAGCTCCTTGAGTATGCGCCCGTAGGCCTCCACGACGGGAATCCCCGCGGCCTCCGCCAGGGCGCGAACGTCCTCGTACTCGGGCTTGGCCTTGAGGAGGCGCTCGCCGACCCGGGCCGACTTGACCCGGACGTTGCCGAGGCTCGTGGCCACCGTCGCGACCGAGCGTTCCAGCGCCGTCTTCCTGACCTCGTAGCGCCTGAGCCCGAAGGTGCTCGTCTCGGCGAGCATGGCGCCGGCGACGGTCTCCTCGGCGGGCTCGGGACAGAGGGCCGAGAGAGTAATGGCCGATCTCGATTTCTTCATTACTATGGGCGTTATCCAGGCGTCGTCGGCGCCCGCGGCCAGGAGGGCCTCGAGGACGTGGCCGTGGAGCTCGGGATTCATGTCGTCTATGTTGCACTCGAGGACGACGCCCCGGCTCTCCTGCCTGGCGGCGCTCCGGTAATCGAAGGATGTCCTCGGCAGGGTCCTAGGCGGGGCGTCTCGCTCCGCCCAGTGGACGCGGAGCAGGTTGGGGATGTCCATGTCGCGGTGGCCGACGCCGTAGGCCGTCCTGAGCACGGTAAAGCGTCGGTCGTCGGAGAACTCGTCCACCGCGGTCGCAAGGATGGCTGCCCCGGTAGGCGTCGTCGTCTCGAAGGGGACCGCCCCGGCCTTGGTCTTGGCGCCGGCGAGCAGCTCGACCACCGCGGGTGCCGGCACCGGGATGAGTCCGTGCTGGCAGCGCGCGAAGCCGCCGCCGAGTTCCACGGTCGACGACATGACGACGTCCGGGTTCAGGTACTCGAGGCAGATAGCCGCCCCGACGATGTCCACGATGGAGTCGACGGCCCCGACCTCGTGGAAGGTAACCTCCGAGGCCGGCAGGCCATGGACGGCGCTCTCGGCCTCGGCGAGTACGCCGAAGATGGAGACGGCCGTGGCCTTGAC
>CAZNNA010000504.1:0-1672 GCA_964573825.1 uncultured Treponemataceae bacterium | reverse complement strand
TGCTCCTGAGCGTCCAGGGCGTTGCCGCCCGTGAGGCGGTAGACGTAGCTGTGGTCGTAGGCGCCGTCGCCGTCGCGGTCGTAGTTACCCGCTATGTTGTTGACGCTCGGAAGCTCGGTAAAGAAGTCGATGCCCGTCTTGCCGTTGAGGCCGTAGGCCGCGCGGTGCGTCTCGTTGACCAGGTCGGTGAAGGTCATGGTCATGGTGTCCAGGGAGGCTATCTCCTCCCGTATGTCGACGTCGCGCATCTCCATCATTGCCCCGAGCGAGCCGCTCTTTATGACGGCCTCCGACCCGGTGTCGGCCCAGAGGACGCGAGGGTAGCCGCCTGACTCCGCTCCCGACGACATACTGAGGCCGCGGGCTAGCTTGCCCTGCACCAGGATGTGGCCGTCGATATGTACCATATACTCGTCGGGGTCTCGCTTGTCGACGGCCACGGGCACGATGCGCCCGAGCTTCTCGACGAGCAGGTCGCGGCGGTCGTAGAGGTCGTTGGGGGCGTCGCCCATGGCCTCGGACTTGAGTATCTCCGAGTTCAGGGCGGCTATCTGCCTGGACAGGTCGTTGACCTGGGATACCGATATCTCGATATCCTCCTGGACCATGTCCCTGGCGGAACTCAGGCGGCGGTAACGCTCGTGTATCGAGTCGATGAGGGTCCGGCCGCGTTGGACGACGGCCTCGCGCGGGGCGAGCTCGGAGGGGTGGAGCGATAGCTCCTGCCAGGCGTCCCAGAATTTATCCATCTGCGAGCGGGTGGAGACCTCGGTCGGCTCGTTGTGAACGGCCTCGAGCAGGCGCATGTACTTGTCGCGCGAGTCCCAGTAGCCTGAGCCTCCGGCCTGCGACACGATCTGCCTGTCGAGGAGCTCGTCGCGCATGCGGCTGACCCGCGTGGCCGTGACGCCCTGGCCTATCTGGCCGGGGGTCTCCTCGCGGTTGAGGTGAGGCGCGTAGATGGGCTCCATGGTGCCGAGTTCGACGCGCTGCCGGGAGTAGCCCTCGGTCGCCGAGTTGGTCAGGTTGTGGCCTATCGTCGTGAGCCCCTGGTTGTGGGCCACGATGCCGCGCTTACCTATCTCTATGCCCGCGAAGGTCGATTGCATGCTGGCCTCCTTGCCGCTATAAACGCTCGAGACGCGACGCTATAGCGCCGTATCGAGCACCAGGGCCTCGGTCCCGGCCGCGGTGGCGCGGCCCGAGCGGCCGTAGATCCGTCCCTTGCGCTCAGGGAATACCGTCTCCATGGCGTCGCGCAGCGTGGCGGCCGCGCTTCCCACGAAGCCCGAGAGCGCGTCGTTCTCGATGCGAGCCCTCATGGCCGACAGCCTGAGCGCCCGGTACGCGTCGTTGAGCATGGCGCGGTACTCGACGGGCAGGGCCAGCGAGGCCCTGAAGACCGTCGCGTCGTCCGGCAGTCCCGACTCGCAGAGGAAGTCGAACCAGGCCTCGCGCCTCGCGCGCTCGGCGTCCTGTACCTCGTCCGCGGCGGCGCCGGCGCGCTCGAGCGATCGCTCGAGGGCTGCCCAGTCCCGGGCGCGAACGGCCTTAGCCACCTCGCGCTGGCATTCCACGAACACGTCGAGCGCGGCGGCCTGGTCGCCCGTCAATCGTAGTACCGACATTAGCCTTTGGTCGTTCATAGCTACCCTCGCTTCATTATCGGTAC
>CAZNNA010000503.1:0-1694 GCA_964573825.1 uncultured Treponemataceae bacterium | reverse complement strand
GATCGACCGCGCCCAGATTTTCGATCCGAGCACCATCACGACGAGCAAGATATCCTTCGCCACGCAGGTACTGCTGAGCAACGAGATAGACGGTGCCGAGGAGACCTACACCATACTCGGGCCTTGGGAGTCCGACCCGTCCAACAGCGTCATCTCCTACCTGTCGCCGCTCGGCAAGCGCCTCCTCAACCACAAGGTCGGCGATAAGCTATCCTTCGTCATCCACGAGAGGAAATTCACCTACACGGTCAAGTCCATCAAGGCGATTTCCTTATAGCTCGCATAGCCGCGCCCGTCCTCCGGGACGAGCGCGGCCTCCCGCACGGGAGGGGGCGTCATACGCGAAAGGTATGCCATGTTAAAAAAATCCATGCTTTACGCCTTCCTAGCCCTGTCCCTGCTCGCTTCCCCCGCAAGGGCCCAGGACAGGGTCGACCTGATCGTCGCCTTGGACTCGTCGAGGAGCATGTTCTCCTACTACGGCCAGGTCGTGGAGTACGTACTCTCCGGCGTAGTCCGCGAGTACATGCGCTCGGGCGACGGCTTTCACCTGCTCTCCTTCTCCGACTCGTCGCAGGTGGAGATAGCCCAGGTCGTACGCACGGAATCGGATCTCCGGAGCGTCATCGCCAGGCTGTACCTCCTCTATCCCCTCGGCCGATCGACGGATCTCGTCTCGGCCCTCAAGTATATCAACCGTTACGTAGGGGACCTCCCCCAGGGGAGCGCAAAGCACATAGTCCTCATCAGCGACGGCATGCACTCTCCCGCGCCTTCATCGCCGTACGCCTCGCTCGACCCGGAAGCGGTAAAGTCCGCGCTCGAGGCGACGGCCTCGCTCATCAGGGAACGCGGCTGGACCCTGCGCATCGTTCGGGTACCCTTCAACGGATCGTCGCCCGCCGGATCGTCGCCCGCCGGATCGTCGCCCGCCGGATCGTCGCCCGCCGGATCGTCGCCCGCCGGTGCCGGCGGTACGGGCGCCGCGTCGACCGCGACCGGCCTCGTCGGCCCGTCGACGGGCCCCCTCGCCGCGGGCGGAGCGGCGCAAGGAGAGGAAGCCTCGACAGCCCCCGGCAGCGGCGACTATCTCGACGACGTCGCCCGATCCGCAGATACCGAGGTCTCCATCTTCGATCCGTCGCGAGGCGACTCGTCTACGATCGACGCGGTCACGTTACCGCTCGTCGCCTTTCCCTCCGAGCTAGGAACCAGGCCCGGTTCCTTCCGGCTCGCGGCCGACATACTCAACCGCTCGAGCAAGGATATATCGGTCGAGCTAACGGGACTCCTCCTCGAGGACGGCACCGACATACTCGCCAGGAAATACATAGCGGCGATTCCCTCGGGCGAGACCGCCCGGCTTAATCTCGAGGTATCGCTACCCGACGGCCTAGCCGACGGTCCCGTGTCGCTGACTATCGAGCCTCGCTTCGCCGACGGCCTTCGCGCGAGCCCCGCTCGCTCCACGGTCAACCTGACGCTTAAGCGCAGCCCCCTGCCATCCTTCATGCGTAACACCGGCCTCGTGGCTCTCTTCCTGGCCCTGCTCGCCTTATCAGTAGCCGCCGTCCTCGCCGTGACCGCCTATGTCCGCAGGGCCCATCGACGCGCTACCGAGCCCGTCATCGGCGCCTTCATAGATTCCGCCGCCTCCGCGACCGGGCGATCGTCCCACGTATCGCCCTACCAGG
>CAZNNA010000502.1:0-1694 GCA_964573825.1 uncultured Treponemataceae bacterium | reverse complement strand
GGCGCCATCGCGAGAGAAGGAGAGTCGCCATGGCACCTGCCGGTACGCGCCCTGCGTCGGATCCTAGCCATCTAGGGGCCCCGGCTACCTTTTACCTCCATTCGATGCTAGAGTACGTCACCGTTAAGCGCGGGCATCCGTGGCCCGATAGGGGTGGCGCATGTACGATATCAGGACCTTGGAAACGATAGACGAGTCGACGCTCGATGGTCTCTTCAGGCTATCCGCTGCCCATTTCCGGGAGTACGAGGGGCATGACGCGACGAGCCGCATCGAGTCCCTGACGCCGGAGCATATCCATAACTACTTCTCGTTCTTCGTCGGGCGGCAGGACAGGAGGGCCGAGGTGGCGCTAGCCGACGGCGAGATGGTCGGCTATATAGCGTACCACGAGAAGCAGCGGCAATGCTTCTACGAGATCAAGTCCGTGGGCGAGATATCGGGACTCTTCGTCGACCCGGGCCGCAGGGGCGAGGGGATAGGCGGGGCCCTCCTCGATCGGGCTAAGGAGTTCTTCCGGGTCCGTAGGATTGCCTACTACTCGCTCTACCTTTCCGGGCGGGACCGGCAGGGTATCGAGCGCTTCGAGCGCGGGGGCATGTACGTGAACACCGTCGTGCTGCACGGTCGAATCCAGGAAACGGCGAGGTAGGCGGGGCGCTTCCCTCGGCCGGGCCTCTCCCGCCAAGTCGCGCGACTGGCGTAATAGCCTAATGGCCGTATCTGGTACCTCCTCATAGGAGATTGTTGGCATCCTTTCTTCGCGTGAAACTAGCGGGAACGGAAGGGTTGCCTGGTTGAAGAGTACCGATTCGAGCAGGGCGCTGCTCGCGAGAAATATGAAGCGACTCAGGGATATCCACGGGCTGTCGCAGATGGCCCTGGCGGAGCGGGTCGGCTGTTCCACCACGCTGATCGGTAACATCGAGACGTTCAAGCGCTTCCCCTCCGCGGAGAATATCGACCGCATAGCCTTAGCGCTGGGGGTGCCCATAGCCGAGCTCTTCAAGGGGGATTCGGCCGTCATCAAGCAGGTTGAAACCGAGTTCGAGGTGCGGGAGCGCCTGGAGCGGGAGGCCCTCGACGCGCTCCGGGAGCGGTGGGATAGTAAGCGCCCTCGCCCTCGCGGCGACGCTCCCGACGGCGAAGCCTAGCGCGCCAGCTCCTCCTCGATATAGCGCTCGATGGCCGCCGGCTCCTTGGCCGGGGCGAAGCGTCGGACGGAAACGCCGTCGCGCGAGACGAGGAACTTAGTGAAGTTCCACTTGACGCGGTCGCTTAGCAGGCCGGGAGCCTTGCGACGGAGATAGGCGAACACCGGATGGGCGTCCGCGCCGTTCACGTCGACCTTGGCCATGACGGGGAAGGTGACGCCGTGCCTGAGCCGGCACGTAGACGCTATCTCCTCGTCGTTCCCCGGTTCCTGGTGGGCGAACTGGTCGCAGGGAAAGGCTACCACGACGAGGCCCTTGTCGGCGTAACGCCTGTGGAGCGCCTCGAGGCCGTCGTATTGCGGCGTGAAGCCGCACTTGCTGGCGGTGTTGACTATCAATAGTACCTTGCCCCTATGGTCGGAGAAACGGAAGTCGCTTCCGTCGGCGGACTTGGCTGATAGGTCGAAGATAGTAGCTGACTGCATGGATCCTCCATATACCTGACTATGAAAGTAATACTATGTCTGGAAACCGCCTAGC
>CAZNNA010000501.1:0-1704 GCA_964573825.1 uncultured Treponemataceae bacterium | reverse complement strand
CCCTAGCTTAAGGCGCTCCTCTCGAGAGCCGCTCGGTTAGAGCCGAGCTGCCTTCCAGGCCAGCGTCCTACCGGCGGCCAGGGGCGCGACCCCGTCGATCTCGTCGGGGACCGTCCAGGGCTCGCGCCGCAGGGCGAGCCGCCCCTCGTTGAGGGGTAGGCCGTAGAAGCGGGCGCCGTGCTCCGACAGGAAGGCCTCGAGGCGCCCGAGCGCCCCGGCCTCCTCGAAGGCGCCGGCTACCAGGGACAGGGCGACCGGCGCCGCGTAGGCCCCGGCGGCGCCGCCGGCCTTGGCGGCCGGCGGGTGCGGAGCGCTGTCGGAGCCGAAGAAGAAGCGCGGCGAGCCCGAGGTCGCCGCCCTGACCAGCGCCTCCCGGTCCCGCGCCCCCTTGAGCACCGGCTTGCAGAAGAAGCGCGGATCGAGGCGCTCTCCTAGCAGGTCATCGATGGTGAAGGCCAGGTGGTGGGCCGTCAGCGTGGCGGCCAGTCGCTCCGGCCAGGCCAGGACGGCCTCGACGGCCTCGGCCGTCGAGAGGTGCTCGAGCACGATCCGGAGGCGCCCGTAGCGAGCCAGGAGCCGGTCGACGACCGGCAGGAAGGCTCGCTCGCGCTCCAGGGCCGGGGCGGCGGGATCCTCGCCGTGGATAGACAGGACGAGGCCGGCCTCCTCCATGGCCTCGAGCTCGGGCGCCACGGACTCGGGGCTCGGCACGCCGTCGGAGGAGTTGGTCGTGGCGCCCGCGGGGTAGTACTTGCCGGCCGCGGCGCCGGCGGCGGCGCAGGCGAGCACGGCGGCCCTACCCATGCCGGGGACCAGCTTGAAGGTAGGCAGGAGCTCCGCGCCTCGCGGCGCGGCCGCGAGGGCCGCCCCGGCCGAGCGAGCGTAGTCCTCGAGCGCCGCGGCCGAGCACAGGGGCGGCACCACGTTGGGCATGGCCAGGATGCGGCCGAAATGGGCCGCCGATCGCGCGGCGTAGGCGGCCATGGCCGGCCCCTGCCTCAGGTGGACATGGAAATCGTCGGGAACCCTGATTGTAAGCTCATGCATCGAAGGCGAACTCCACGATAGAGACGTCGTCGTCGAACAGGTCCTTGGCGGACAGCCGCCTGATCGAGTCGACCATACGCTTGATGGGGGAGAGGCAGGCCGGGGATAGGGCGCACTCCTTGTGGTGCTCCTCGAGGAGGGCCTTGAAGTCGGCCCAGTCGAGCATTACGCCCTCGCGGGTGCGTACCTCGTAGAGGCCGTCCGAGAACAGGTACAGGTTTGAGCCGGGCTCCACGGCCTCGTCGAAGTCCCCGAAGGTAGCGCCCTCGTCGACGCCTATCACGGGCCCGTCGCCCTGGAGCTCGACGACATCGCCGGCGGGGCCAATGAGCACCGCCGGGGGCGAGCCGGCGCTGGCGTAGCGGAGGAGCCGCGTGGAGGCGTCGTACACCCCGTACCAGATCGTGAAGTACATGTTGTTCTGGTCCTCGATGCGGAAGGAGCGGTTGAGCCGCGACAGCACCGACGAGGGCTTGGCGTAGTCGACGCCCCCCAGGGACATGCCCCGGAGCATGTTCATGATAGTGGCGGACAGCAGGGCCGCCTGGATGCCGTGCCCGGAGACGTCGAGGAGGTAGAGCGCCAGCCTGTCGTCGTCGAGCCTGAAGTAGTAGAAGCAGTCGCCCCCCAGGCTCAGCGAGGGAATGAAGTCCCAGT
>CAZNNA010000500.1:0-1715 GCA_964573825.1 uncultured Treponemataceae bacterium | reverse complement strand
AGCTTGATGCCGTGGCGGTCGTTCATCTGCGACAGCTCGTTCTCGAGGATGTTCTTGATGACCTCGGGATCGGTGGAGTCGACGACCATGCGAAGGCCGCGCTTCATGAAGGCGCTCTCGATGCCCTCGATCTCCTCTTCCAGGGACAGAATGCCCTCGCGCCTGGCGCGCTCCGACAGCGACAGGAGCGTCTCGGCGACCTTCATCTCGCCGAAGTCGGGCACCTTGAAGATCTTGCCCATCACCTTGAAGATGCCTATCGTGTCCTTGATGCTGTAGTTGAGCATCAGGGCCATGTACGAGCCGAACACGGTCATGAAGACCGAGGCCGGATCGACGTAAGTCATGACGGAGTTACCGGAGATGAAGATGGACGCGATGATGGCGAACCAACCGCCAGCGAAGCCGATAATCGACGCTAAATCCATCCCCTACTCCTCGTTCTTGAAGGCGCCTATCAGCCGTCGGTACTCTACGATACGCTCGATGACGGCCTGGACGCTCTCGCGGACGGTGACGCGCTTGCCCGACAGCATGGCGATCGATGTGTCCGGCGTCCGCTCAATATACTCTATCTGGTGCGGGTTGAGCCAGAATTCATCGCCGTTCAGCCTCGTCAAGCCTATCATCGCCGTCCCTTTATCCTAGCCTACGCTTAGCGCTTGAGCGTCAGGAGCTCCTGGAGGAGCTGGTCCGACGTCTGTATGGTCTTGGAGTTGGCCTGGAAGCCCCTCTGCGTCACTATCATGTCGGTGAACTGCTCGGCCAGGTCGACGTTGGACATCTCCAGGGCTCCGGCTATGAGCTTACCCTTGCCGGCTATGCCGGAGGGCCCGATATTGGCCATGCCCGAGTTGTTCGAGGCCACGAAGTTGGTCTCGCCGGACTTCTCCAGGCCGTTGGGGTTGGTGAAGGTGGCCAGGGCCACCTGGCCGAGGGTCCTCGTGGAGCCGTTCGAGTAGACGGCGGTGATGACGCCCGACTGGTCTATCTTGAAGTTATCCAGGTAGCCCATGCCGTAGCCGTCCTGCTCGAACACCTTGGTGCTCGACGCCTCGGCGAACTGGGTCACGGTGTTGCGGACGCTGCCGGCGGTGCCAAGGTTGATGGCCATGGTCTGCCTGGCGGGCGCGCCGCCCTCGCCGGGGGTAGAGTCGGCGACGTCGAAGGCGACGCTCATGGACAGGAGGCCCTCCTCGGCGGAGGCGTTGCCCTGGCCGTCCACCACGCGCCTCAGGGTGCCGAGGTTATCGAATTCGACGGTGAAGACGTTGCCGGCCGCGGCGCCGGGATCGAGCCCGACGGCGGTGTTGGTGCCGACGGCGGCCTGCGGGTCTATCGACACGGTACCCTGCCACTGGTTGGGCTGGCCGGGGACGCGGGTAAAGTCGACGCGGAGCGTGTGCTCCTTGCCGAAGGAGTCGTAGACCTTCTCCTCTACCCGCCAGGTGCCTTGCCTGACAGTCTCGGGCGCGGCGCCCTCCGGGATCTCCGGCAGGCGCTTGTCGAGGTTGCAGGCCAGGAAGACCTGCTCGGTGGCCCGGGCCGGATCCTTGGAGCCGACCGGGATGACGAGGTCCTCGAGGGCTCCGGAGGTATTGAGCACCTCCACGCCGTTGACGACCTGGGCGTTCCAGCCCTGGACGCGGAGGCCGTTGCCAGGGTTGACGAGGCGGCCGTCGGCGTCGAGGCCGAAGGCTCCGGCCCTGGTGAAC
>CAZNNA010000499.1:0-1727 GCA_964573825.1 uncultured Treponemataceae bacterium | reverse complement strand
TGGCCTCGCTCAACCTGACCGCCTTCTACGACGCGGGGGGACGGCGCTTCGACGACGCGGCCTATCGCCACGCCGTCAGGATATGGACCCTGACCCTGGAGATATCGGTGGCCATGGCCCAGTTCCCCTCCAAGTCCATAGCGCGTAGGAGCTACGACTACCGGACCCTGGGCCTCGGCTACGCCAACCTCGGCACGCTCCTCATGCTGATGGGCGTGCCCTACGACTCCGACGAGGGACGAGCCGTTGCCGCCGCGCTGACCGCCGTCACGACCGGCGAGGCCTACGCCCAGTCGGCGCGCATGGCAGCCGAATTCGGCCCCTTCGCCCGCTACGGCGCCAACGCCGACGCGATGCGGAGGGTCGTCCGCAACCATCGCCGGGCGGCCTACGACGCCGCCCCGGCAGAGTACGAGGGGCTGTCGGTCCTGCCGCACGGGCTCGACGGGGACAAGGCGCCGGGGAACCTCGTCGCCGCCGCCCGCGAGGCCTGGGACGAGGCCGTATCGCTCGGCGATCGCCACGGCTACCGCAACGCCCAGGTCACGGCCATAGCCCCCACGGGCACCATAGGCCTCCTCATGGACTGCGACACCACCGGCATAGAGCCTGACTTCGCCCTGGTCAAGTTCAAGAAGCTGGCGGGCGGCGGCTACTTCAAGATAGTCAACGGCTCCATAGCCCCGGCCCTCCGCGCCCTGGGCTACAAGGAGGAGCAGATAGAGGACGCCAGGCGCTACATGGTCGGCGCGGGTAGCCTGGCGGGCGCGCCGGGCGTCAGCCTCGAGGCGCTCAGGGCCAAGGGACTGCCCGAGGCGGCTCTGGAGAAGGCCGAGAAGGCGCTCAAGGACGCCATGAGCCTGGACGCCGTCTTCAACGCCTACGCCCTGGGCGCGGAGGCCCTGGACGCCGTAGGCGCCGACGCCGACGCGCGGAGCGAGCCGGGCTTCGACCTCCTGGCCTTCCTGGGCTTCTCGCCCGAGGCCATAGGCCAGGCCGAGGCCTACGCCTGCGGCTCCATGGGCATAGAAGGGGCTCCCCACGTCAAGAAGTCCCACTACGCCGTCTTCGATACCGCCACGCCCTCCGGTCGCGGAGCCACGCGTTCCATACCCTGGCAGGCGCACGTGGCCATGATGGCCGCGACCCAGCCCTTCGTCTCGGGCGCCATATCCAAGACCATCAACATGCCCGACTCCTCGACGTTCGACGACGTCAAGGGCGCCTACATGAACGCATGGAACGGCATGCTCAAGTCCATCGCGCTCTACAGGGACGGCTCGAAGCTATCGCAGCCCCTCTCCTCCATAGCCGCGGGCGCCGACCCCCTGGCCGTGGGCCTCCTGGCCCTCGAGGCGGAGCCGAGCCCCGCGGACCTACCCGAGGCTGCCCGCCAGAGCCTCGCGGAAGCGGTTCCGTCCACCCAGGCTAGGCATTCCCTACCGAACCGCCGCTCGGGCTACACGCAGAAGGCCAAGATAGGCGGGCACTCGGTATTCGTGCGTACCGGCGAGTACGACGACGGTCGCCTCGGGGAGATCTTCCTGGACATGCACAAGGAAGGCGCCGCCTTCCGTAGCCTCCTCAACTCCTTCGCCATAGCGGTATCCCTGGGCCTGCAGTACGGCGTGCCCCTCGACGAGTACGTGGACGCCTTTACCTTCAGCCGCTTCGAGCCCAACGGGCTCGTCCAGGGCCACGAGTACATCAAGATGGCGACGAGCGTC
>CAZNNA010000498.1:0-1727 GCA_964573825.1 uncultured Treponemataceae bacterium | reverse complement strand
ATCCCGGGGCACGTACCTCGCCATGACCTCCTTGACGAACCACGCGCGGCGTTCGGGTAACGACAATGACCAGAAATCATCCCGAAGCGTTACGCGCCGCGCCGCGAGCCGATAGCTGGCGCGCATCGCGTTAAGGAGCGGGTAGACCTCAGGCACGATGTAGTAGGTCAGCTCGTTGAACTGGACGTCCCAGGGCGTTCCGGTCGTCCATGCGGTAAACTCGTTGTTCCACGGTCGATCGGCGCCCTCGAAGTAATACGAGCGGAGCGCCTCGACGCGGGACGATAGCCCGAACGGTTCCTTTATAGCTGGCATGCGTCCTCCCTGTAGCCTATGGATCGACTCTGGTTAAGCCACCTGCCATATTGTTAAGGCACAACACCTACTCTGTCAACAAAAACCTCCCGCTACCCGCGTCGGCTAACAGCGCCCCACGACAAGCTCGCGGCATCCGACCGCAAATCTCCGCGCCATCGCATAAAAGGCACGTGTCATTGATAATCTTCATACCTGGGCGCGACGCCAGAATAGACATGATGAAAACACCCTTAGCCATACTGGCTCTCGGCCCGGCTCGGCGACGAGGCCGAGCGCGAAGCTAGCCGGGCCGACGAGGCCATGCAACGAGTCGAGCGCCAGGGCAAGAACCGGGTGGAAGGCTCTGTCGAGGGGGCTCAGCCTGGGCCAGGGCAGGATCTGTCCTAGGACGCCGCCTCGCCCTCCGGCGGCGCGAACATGGCGTGGACGCTCGCCCAGGCGTCGGCCTGCTCGTCCTCGGTCAGGGGGGCCTCTTCCTCGCGCCACGACAGGAGCTCCTCGGGGATCTCGGCCAGGAAGGGCGAGGGGGCGCAGTCGACGGGCATGGCGTTGCGCCGGCGCTGCCGGCAGGCGGATAGGAGGAGTCGCTTGCGGGCCCGGGTAATGGCCACGTAGAAGAGGCGGCGCTCCTCCTCGACGTTGCCCTCGCCCTCCTCGAGGGCCCGGGCGTGGGGAATGAGGCCGTCCTCGCAGCCGGCCACGAAGACCACCTCGAATTCGAGTCCCTTGGCGGCGTGTATCGTCATCAGGTTGACCTTGCCGGAGTCGTCCTCGTCCTGGTCGTCCCTCGTGATGAGCGATATGCGGTTGAGCCAGGCGAAGAGGCTCGGGTCAAGGTTGTCGGGGTCCTTCTCCCAGGTCTCTATGCCGGTGATGAGGCTCTCCACGTTAAGGAACTTCCACTTGGCGGCCTTGTCGCTGTGCTGGTTCTCCGAGACGATGTAGCCCCAGTAGTCTATGGTATCGACGAGCTTGCGTACCTTGGCGCCCAGGTTGCGGCGCCCCAGGAGCTCCTCGCGCTCGTACTCGAGCAGGGTCAGGAAGGAGTCTATGTCCTGCCTGAGGCGCTCGGGGAAGTCTATGGAAGGATCGGTCCTGACGAGCTGCATGGCCCCGCGCATCGACGAGCCGTGGCGCTTGGCCACGTCCGCCAGGAGCTCGAGCGCGCGCCGCCCTATGCCGCGCCTAGGGACGTTGGCTATGCGTATCAGGTTGATGTCGTCCTCGGGATTGGCTATGACGCGCAGGTAGGAGATGATGTCCTTGATCTCCTTGCGCTGGAAGAAGCTCGTGCCGCCCGTGATCTTGTAGGGCAGGTCGGCGGCCAGGAAGGCCTCTTCCAGGTGCCGCGATAGGTTGTTCGTGCGCATGAGGACGCCGAACTGGTCGTAGCGCAGGCGTTCCTTGAG
>CAZNNA010000497.1:0-1746 GCA_964573825.1 uncultured Treponemataceae bacterium | reverse complement strand
CGAGGCGTCCGGCAAGGTGGGCGATGGCTCGGCGGCGCCGGGTTCGGCGATGTCCGCCGAGTCGGACGCCGGCGCCGGACCCTTGTTCGCGGAGGAGCCTCCGGCGCTCCGGTCCCAGGCCGACCTCTTCGCCGAGGCCATGCGCCGCATAGCCGGGGCGATGGGCGAGGCCCGCGCCCGGGAGGCGGCGGCCGACGTCCTCGTCTGCCACGCCTTCGCCCGGGGCTGTAGCCCGAGCGAGTCCGAGCGGGTCTTCCTGGGTGCGGCTGAGCTCGTCGACGCGAGTCCCTTCGAGGCCTTCGACTACGTAGCCCTCGGGCACCTCCACGGGCCCCAGGCCGTCGGGACCAAGGGCCGTTACCCCGGCTCGCTCCTGGCCTATAGCTTCTCCGAGGGCGAGGCCGAGAGAGGCTTCCTGTCGGTCGACGTCGGGCCCGGCCGACTCGCCGTACGGCAGCGGGCGCTGCGGCCCCTGCGGCGCATGGTACGGCTGAGCGGGCGCTACGCCGACGTGCTTTCCGACCCGGCGCTCGCGGCCTACGAGGGCGACTACGTCGAGGCCGTGCTCGACGACGCCGAGGCCGTCGTCAACCCCATGGACGGGCTCCGCCGCCGCTTTCCTTATATACTATCGCTCCGGCAGGCGGCCTTCGAGCGCGCCGAGCGCCCGGGCGTCGAGTATGCCCAGGCGGAGGCCGGCTCTTCGGCCGCGGATGATTTCTCCGCCTTCTACGCCGAGGTCCGCGGCCTGGCGCCTGGCCCCGAGGAGCTGGAACTCTTCGCTGAGCTCTACGAGGAGGCCCTCCGTGCGGATTGAGCGGCTGGTCATGAACAACGTAGGTCCCTACGCGGGGCGTACGGAACTGGATTTCACCATCCTGGGCGAGGCCTTCCTCGTCTGCGGCAAGACGGGCTCGGGCAAGTCGACGCTGTTCGACGCCGTGGCCTTCGCGCTCTACGAAGCCGCCGCTGCGGGCCGCGAGCTGGCCTCCCACCACGCGGGCCCGGGCGACGACGTATCGGTGGAGCTTGAATTCTCGGTGGGGCGAGGCCGGTGGCGCGTCGCCAGGCGCCCGGCCCGGTCGGTCGCCAAGAGGCGCGGCACGGGCCTGACCGAGCGGCCAGCCGAGGCCGAGCTCTGGCGCCGGGAGGCAGGCGCCTGGGCGGCCAAGGCCGGGAAGGTCGGCGAGGTCGACGAGGCGGTATCGTCCCTGCTAGGGCTATCCGCCGAGGAATTCACCAAGATCATCCTCCTGCCCCAGGGCGAGTTCCAGCGCTTCCTGGAGATGGGTACGAGCGAGCGCACCGATATCCTGGAGAAGCTTTTCCCCGTCGAGGCCTACGGCGCCGTGGCCGAGCTGGCTCGCGATAAGGCGCGGGCGGTCGAGGCCAAGGCCCGCGAGCTGGACGCCAGCCTGGCCGGGATGGACGAGTCCCTCGGCGCCGAGCCGGAGGCTCGCCTCGCGGCGCTCCGGGCGACGGCTCGGGGCGCGCTGGAGGCCGAGGAAGGAGCCCTGGCGCGGAGGGACGAGGCCCTCAAGGACGCCGAGGCCGCGGAGCGAGACGAGCGGGCCTGGCTCGAGCTCGACGCGGCCCTCGCCGAGCTAGCCGCGCTGGATTCGGGCGCGGCCGAGGCCGAGTCCCTGGCCGCCAGGCTCGGGCGGGCGGAGGCCGCCTTGGCGGCGCGCCCCGCCGTGCTCGCGGCCCGCAAGGCCGCCGAGGCGGCGAAGGCGGCGCGCGCGGAGG
>CAZNNA010000496.1:0-1747 GCA_964573825.1 uncultured Treponemataceae bacterium | reverse complement strand
CGGGGAGCGCCCGCACCGTGGACTACGATAACCTCCTCTGCTCCTGCCTTAGGGAAAAGGCGCCGGGTAAGCCCTTCACCTGCGGCCATGCCCGGGGCGACTGGTACGGTCCCGGCTATATCAGTCCGCTGGAGCCCGACTGCTCCTCGCATTTCGCCTACCGCGACGACGGTTCCATACTGCCAGCCCGGGCGAACGACCATCGCGCCGCCGAGACTATAGCGCGCCTCAGGCTCGAGGACCCCATACTCAAGGCAATGCGGAAAGGCGCCCTGGATGGTATCTTTATGGCAGGGGAGGACCTCGACGCGTCACGGCTCCGGGAGCTTGCTATGGCCTACGCTGCGCCGAACTCGTTAGGCGTCTTTGATCCTGGGTTTCCTTCTATGTTCGAGTACCTATTCCTGAAGAATTGACGGCCCTGCTAGAAAGCAAGACAGAGGCCTTGGCGAACCGCATGAAGTACGTCCTGATCCCGAGCGCGAAGGCAGGCACCATGTCGATCGCTTGAGTTCGGCTCCCTTTCCTCCTTCCGTTCCCCGCCCCCATGGCGCTATAATGGTAGCCAGCATGGTACCATCGCCCACGGGGATCAGCGACATCGTCGAGCTTCTCTCCAAGGCCTCGTTCTTCGCGTCGCTCCTGCCGGACGACCTCTACTGGCTCGCCTCCAAGTCGACGCTGGAGCGCTACGAGGCGGGCGAGGCGCTCTTCAGGCCCGGGGAGACGGCGCGGCGCTTCTACGTCGTCAAGGCGGGGGCGGTTGCCGTCTCCCGTACCGACGAGTCCGGGCATTCGGAGGAGATGGCGCGCTTCGTGGCCGGCGACGCGGTGGGCGACTTCGACTTCTCGCGGAGCGCCGTCTACGACGCGGAGGCCGCCTGCGCGGAGCCCTCCGAGCTCCTGGCCTTCCCGGGCCTGGGCATGGGCATGGACGACCTGGTGCGCGAGCGGCCCGACGTGGCGGCCCGCATACTCCTGCGCTCGGTGGCCATGATAAGCTCGCGGGTGCGCTCGACCCAGGCCCTGATATCCGACAACGCGCCCTGGGTGCGCGAGCTCAGGCGCCAGGTCTATACCGACGCGGCGACGGGGCTCTGGTCCCGGTCCTTCCTGGACGCGGAGCTGCCGCGTTCCCTGGAGCCGCCGGCGGCCGTCCTCCTCGTCAAGCCCGATCGCTTCAAGGAGCTCTGCGATGCCTGGACCCACGCGGCCGGCGACGCGGCCATGGAGCGCATCGCCGCCGTGCTCAAGGACGAGGCCCGCGGCCTCGGCAAGGCCTGGGCCATACGCCTGCGGAGCAACGAGGCGGCCATAGTCGCCAGCGGCTGCGGCCGCGCCGAGGCGGAGGCCCTGGCCGAGCGCGTAGCGGCGGCCTACCGGAGCATAGACCTGTCCGCGGTCACCGGTGGCGCCGGCTTCTCCCTGAGCGCCAGCATAGCGCTCGCCTCCTGGCCAGACGACGGCAAGGACTTCCGAGGCCTCGTGGAGCAGGCCTACGGCCTCCTCATGCGCGCCTGGAAGGACGGCGGCTACCGCGTGTACCGCCTGGCCGACCAGAACGTGAACGACGTCGAGCCGGAGGCGAGACGCGTTGAACCGAAGGTGAAGCGATGAACCCTATCGTCGCGGCTATCGTCGATACGCCGCTCTTCGCTGGCATGAGCGGGCTGGAGCTTAACGCGGTCTCCGCCTTCCTTGAGCCCAGGCGCTACGCCAAGGGCCAGGTCATCTGCCGCCGGGGCGA
>CAZNNA010000495.1:0-1755 GCA_964573825.1 uncultured Treponemataceae bacterium | reverse complement strand
GGCATAGGCTTCGATACCATCGTCGGCCTCGAGGCCGCCAAGATGCGGCACGTCCACGGCGCCATGGCCTACATGCTCGGGGCTATCAAGACGCTCCTCATGTTCCCCGACGCGCCCATCGCGCGCATCGAGTACGACGGCTCGTCCATAGAGCAGCCGGTACAGCAGGTTTCCATAATGAACGGCAAGCGCATGGGCGGTACCTTCTTCATGGCTCCCCGGGCGGAGAACCATGACGGACGCCTCGACCTCTGCGTAGCGGAACGGCTGACGCGCCGCGACATGATCGCCCTCATCGGCCACTATACCAAGGGCACCCAGGCCGCGCATCCGCGCATCAAGACCATGAGCGGCGCCCGCGTGCGCATCAGCGCCCCGGCAGGCGGCCTTATCGTGCACGCCGACGGCGAGACGGTCTGCGTCGACGGGCGCCTCCTCGACGTAGAGTGCCTTCCCGGCGCGCTGACCATAGTCTGCGATCCGGGCCGCGTCGCCAGGGCCGTCGCCCCCGAGGCGCTCGGCCCTGAGCACGGCCCTACGGGGAGCGGCGCGGCTCGATGAGGCTCGCCGCTCGCATTATAACGCCGCCTATAAAGCTCATACTGGCGGCGCTCTGCCGTATCGACGCGTCGGCGCTCGAGCGTGTACCGGCCCGCGGCCCCCTCATCGTCGTGACCAATCACGTCAATTTCCTCGAGGTCCCGCTCCTCTACGCCTACCTCTACCCTCGGCCGCTCGTGGGCATCATCAAGCGCGAGACCTGGGATCACCCCCTGCTCGCGGCCCTGGCGAACGCGTGGGAGGCCATAGCCATCGATCGCGAGGGGTCCGATACCGACGCGATGCGCAGGTCCCTCGACGTGCTGGCCTCCGGCGGCATCCTCGTCCTGGCGCCCGAGGGCACGAGGAGCGGCCACGGTCGGCTCCAGAAGGGGCGCGGAGGGGTAGTGCAGCTGGCCCTGCGGAGCGGCGCTCCCGTGATGCCCATAGCCCATACGGGCGGAGAGCGCTTCTGGGATAACCTCCGGCGCCTTAAGAGAACCGACTTCAGGATAGCCGTGGGACCCGCCTTCAGCCTGACCCTGCCGGACGGCGGCGACGCTCCCGCGAGCGTGCCCAAGAGCGTGCGGCTCGAGATGACCGAGGCCGTCATGAACCGGCTCTCGCTCCTCCTGCCGGAGGATAAGCGAGGCGCTTACCCGGAGCCGGAGGCCGCGCCTATGCGCGTCGTGCGGTTACTCGAGGAGGAACCCCGCGCGCCGGCCGCTCGCGCCACGGACGGACCGACAGCCTAGCGCGCGGCCCTTGAGGGCCCGGCCTTACGGGGCCTGGGGCCCGAGTAGCAGCTCGGAGTAGCTCCGACCCTCGATATCCGACTCGGGCACGCCGGCCATGCCCAGGATGGCGCGTATCGCGCCCTGGGCCAGGGCCAGTTCCGCCGGATCGTCGGTCTCCACGAGGCGCTCTATCTCGATGAACGAGCCGATGCCCTCGATGGAGACGAGCTCGATGGTCGCGCCGTCGTACTCGTAGGCCTTGCCGTCCTTGCGCTTGCGATAGAAGGGCTCGCAGCCTATGCGCGCCACGAGGGCCTCGAAGGCCGCGGCGTCCGACACCTCGAACTCCGTCTCCTTGTTGATCTCTATGCCGCCCTCGTTGCGCTTCTGCTTGAAGGTGACGATGGCCTTGCCCGCGTCCCGCCTGAGCCTGAAGCCCTTGGTCCCTCGTACGAAGCGCCAGTCCGGGCCGTGCCAG
>CAZNNA010000494.1:0-1764 GCA_964573825.1 uncultured Treponemataceae bacterium | reverse complement strand
TCCCGCCCCGTGGCCTCGGTCAGCTCTCGCTCGAGCCGGGCGCGATAGTCGACGAGGGGGCTCCCCTCGAGCGCCCTGCCTCGGCCCTCGTAGCCGGGCGAGCTAGCCTCGCTGCCTCCCCGCTCGCCGGCGCCGGTCGCGCGGGAACCTCGCTCCGGGCTGCCGCCGGAGGCCCGCCCGTCGGCGGAAGGGCCCTGTCGCCCCTCGCCGCTACCAGGCGCGCGCTCGGCCGGGCCTCGCCGGGCGGCGGTTCCGGGGCTATCGCTCGGATCCTTGCTCGCCGCGGCGAAGTCCGGCGACTCCAGGGCCTCGAGGCTCGGGGCTACGCCTTCGGGCCTGGACTGCCGCGAGCCCGGACCGCCCCTCGGCGAGCCGTCCTCGAGGAGTCCCGGCTCTACCGCGACGGTCTCCGGAGCCTCTGAGGCGGCGAGGCGCTCGGCGACGATATCGGTCATGCGCTGCCTCGGGTAGCCGAGCGACAGGCCTCGCCCTCCCGCTATCGATAGCCCCTGGGCCAGGGCGAGCGACAGCGCGCCGGAAGCGGCCGCTGCCAGTACCGCGCGAAGCTCCGGTCCGCGCGGCCTCGGGCGCCAGCTTCCCTTGAGCGAGGCGACCTCGAGGGCCAGGAGGGCTCGCCTGGCGACGATCGGGGCCGCCGGGCCGCCCCGGTATTCCAGCCAGGCCTCGACGCTCGCCTCCGTATCGACGCGACGCACGAGCGCGGTTCCGATCCGCGGCCGGAAGGGATAGGCCAGGAAGGCCGGTAGGCTCCCCGCTATGGTCAGGGCGAGGCCGTGGAAGGCCAGGGGCGGCAGGGCCAGTCTCGAGTCGGCGAGCGCCACGGCGAGGAGGAGGAGGAGGCCGTAGGCGGCGAGCGAGGCCGAGGCCCAGGCGCCCGCCCTCCAGGCGAGCCGCAGGGCGACGTCTCGGCGAACCATGCGCCTCAGGAGCAGGCGAGCGCGGTCCCTCATCGCGGCCTCCTCGTAGCGGAGAGCAGGGCGATCGACGCCGCGAGCGCGGAGAGGCCGAGCGATCCCAGGGGCGAGCCCAGGGCCGCGGCGGCGAGTCCCGGCCCGGCGCCCAGGAGAAGCAGGAGGGCCAGACGGGCTCGGCCGGGACGGGTGCCGCCCCCTCGGGCCGCGACCTGAGTACCGCGCTCTGATAGGGCGCTCGCGAGCGCGGCGCTTCCCGCGGCCGAGGCCAGGGCTAGGAGCCAGGCCGGGGAGGGCCCCGGGGCGTAGGCGGCGATGGCGTAGGCGGAGAACGGCAGGGCCGTGGCGAGCGCTAGCCCGGCCAGGCGCCGCTCCCCGCGCGCCACGGCGACGGCGGCGGCCCAGGCGAGCGGTAGTCCCCCGGCGACGAGGGCCGAAACGGGCGCGTCGGCCGGGGCCGGCAGGAAGAAGGCCGCGGCGAGGAGCGGCAGGGCGGTAGCGCCGACGCCGACTACGGCCGCGCCGGTAGCCCGGCCGGGCTTACTCATAGAGCCCCCAGGCGGCCAGGTACGGCCCCGCGGCCAGGACGAAGGCGCCGTCTCCCTCGCCGAGGGCGACCGTCGGAGGGGAGGCGAAGCGCACGGCCGAGAGCTCCGCGAAGGCCTCCACGGGCACGGCGTCCCGTAGGGGCGAGTGGACCGCGAGGAAGGCGAGCCGTCCCTCGGCTCCATCCGCCGACCAGCGGAGCCTGTCGTAGGCGCCTTCGGCCGTTCTCTCGAGCCTGAGCCCATGCGCGGCGCCTTGGGGCAGGCGCAGCTCGTAGAGGCTCGCT
>CAZNNA010000493.1:0-1775 GCA_964573825.1 uncultured Treponemataceae bacterium | reverse complement strand
CGCCGCGGAGCACCGGCGCTTGCGTTTCAGGCGCAACAACCTTCGGGGAACTATACTCCCTTCTGCTTTACCTCGTGGTACGAGCTCATCATGATTGCGGCGGGCTCGAGCGCGGGGATGTTCTCGCAGACTATCTTGACTATGACCGTCATGGGGACGGCGAGCACGAGGCCCGCGAAGCCCCAGAGCCAGCCCCAGGCGGACAGCGAAACGAGGATGATGAAGGGCGAGAGCCCGAGGTTCTGTCCCTGGATGCGAGGCTCGAGGACGTTGCCTATGATCATGTTGACGCCGAGCATGGTCGCTGCCGCGGCGGCGATGGGACCTGGCGCAGGGTAGAACTGTACTACGGAGAAGACAATGACGCCTCCGCCGGCCACGATGGAGCCGATGTTAGGTATGAAGTTGAGTATGAACGATATCACGCCCCATACGATGGGGAAGTCGAGGCCTATCCAGCCGAGGAGGAGGCCGACGATGACCCCGGTCGCGAGGCTCGTGAAGAACTTCACGCTCAGGTAGCGCGCGACCTGGGTGACGACGCCCGAGAATATCCGCTGGATGCGAGTCGACAGTATCCCCGCGAAGGCAGCCTCTATGCGCTTGCGGAAATGCCCTATCTCGAGTAGTAGGAATACCACGAATAGCACGACCATGACCGTGTCGGTCATGTAACCTAGGAAGGCCTCCGACGTCGATATGGCGAAGGATTGTACGCGGGCGCGTACGCCCAGCTGAGCCCAGAGGTTCTCGAAGAGCGAGAGGTGCGAATCGTAGGGCAGGTCGAAGGCCTTGGCGAGGAGGAGGTAGAGCTCGGTGAAGCGAGCCTCGTACTTGGGGTAGAGCGTCATGATGGTCTTGAAGCTCTGGAAGAGCACGAAACCCACGACGTACACCGCGGCGGCGATGGCCAGGACGATGACGACGGCGGCTATCGCCCGGGGTATCTTGATTCGCTCGAGGAGCAGGATGACGGGCTCGAGCACGAAGGTCAGCAAGACCGCTATGATGAAGGGCAGGACGACCGAGGCCGTCAGCTTCATGGCGGCCATGGCCAGCAGTAGCGCTATGAACCCGAGCAGGAACAGGTTGATACGGGCGAAGCTCGCGCTCCGGTAACGATCTTCGTGCATGAGCTATACTAGCTCGATCTGCTCACGGTTTGTCTAGAGACGTAAGCCTCGGAGCAACCCGAGATGACGCGTATCTTGTCGAGCCAACCCTTGGCCTCGCGCTCGCTCTGATAGGGGCCTATGCGTACGCGGTACCTGGTGATGCCGTCGATGTCCTTAACGGTGATAAGGGTCGAGAGTCCCTTGCCTGCCAGCTCGCGCTGGAGATCGTCCGCGCGGGAGCGGCTCGTAAAGGCCGCGGCCTGGATCCAGTACTCCTCTATGGTGGCGGGCTTGGCCGGGGCCTTAGGCGTGCTCGCGGCGGCGCTCGGCTTGGCCGCGGCCTTCGGGGCGGCGGTCTGGGCCGGGGCCTTGGGCGCGGCGGCCGGCGCGGGGCTGTAGGGCTTGGTCGCGACGGCCTGGGTCGACCCGGCAGAGGCGGGGCCGGCGCCCGGCGCGGCCGCGACGGGCGAGCCCGAGGCGCTAGGAGCGCCCGTCGCGGCTGCGGAGAGGGCCGCGGCCGAGGGCTTGTCGCCGTAGACTATCACTATATCGGAGGACGGGGCCGTCGTTCCCTGGCCTGGCAGGCCGGTAGGGCTCGTCGGCGCGGGTTGCGCCAGAGCCGGCTGGGGCGGGACGGGCTCGAAGCTCCGGACGTACTCG
>CAZNNA010000492.1:0-1796 GCA_964573825.1 uncultured Treponemataceae bacterium | reverse complement strand
CCAAGATCCTCATCATCACCGCGACGATGCTCGTGCTCGGCCTGGGCGGGGCCGCCTTCAACCTCGGCTCGATCAAGCTGTCGGGCCTGGGGCTCGCCGCCATCTTCGGCATAGCGCTCAACCAGATACTACGGCCCAGGGACATCACCTCGGCCGAGAACGACTAGCGAAGGACGCCGACGGGACGAGACAGGGTCGCCCCGCCGGGGCGGCCCTTTTTATTATTACGATCGAGAGGAGGCGCGCGTGCGAATCGAGGCTATCGGCTATCTCGTGCCCCAGGCGCCTTGGGAGGCGACCGTGGCCGGTTCTTACTCGCGCGCGCTGGTCCTGGGACACGACGACGGGGCGGCCGTGGCCGTCGTAGGCTGCGCCTCAGACCTGGATGCCCGGGCCTTCCTCCTGCAAGGAGGAGCGGCCGACCTTGACGTACTGGCCCGGGCGGCGCCCGTCGGTTCGGTCCTGCGCTACGACGGGAGGACGCTCACGGCCAACGGCCTCGCCCTGGGCGCGAGGGGCGCCGCGACCTGGGACCCGAGATACGGGCTGCCCGAGGCGCCCCCGCCCGGCCCGGAGCGAGACGCGGCACTCGCGCTCGCCGCGAGGGCCGTCGCGGCGGCCTTGGGGTCGGAGAGGCAGCCCGAGGGCATACGGGGCGACGGGCCCTTCGCCGCCGCCTTCGCGCGGCTCCGGTCCGGACCTGGCTTTCCCGCGAGCGCCGTAGGCTTCGGTCCGGGCTCGACGCCGGCGGGGGACGACTGGATAGCCGGCTATCTCTGCGCGGCCGACGCCGCCACGGGGCGCCCCGGCAGCGCCGAGCCGAGGCTACGCGAGGCAGTCAGGGCGGCGCTCGGCCGGACTACCCTCGCCGGCCGCTCCCTGCTCCTAGGCGTTATAGAAGGAGCCTTCCCGGCCTACCTGGACCGGCTCTATCGGTCCGCCCTCTCGGCCGACGCCGAGGCCGTGGCGGGGGCCGCCCGCGAGGCCCTCGGGCACGGCGCGAGCTCTGGCCGGGACGCGCTCGACGGCTTCCTGGAGCGCCTCTCGGGTCCCCGGCCCTCGGAACCTCGACTCTCGTTTCCCGCGCGCGCGGCCCGCCTCCCGCCCGGCGTTAGCGCCGGGGCCGCCGATGCGCTATGATCAGAACGACGGAAGGACACGGTAACGCGATGAAACGACTGTGCATCACCAAGGGCTCCTACTACGATTCGGTCTTCCTCATGCTCGCGACGCGCGAGCTCAAGGGCCTGCCCGGCGTCCGGGACGCCATCGTGGCCATGGCCACCCCGATGAACGTCGAGCTCCTCGGAGACCTGGGCTACCCGGGCGACGAGCTCGCGGGGCTCGGCCCGAACGACCTAGTCATAGCCGTGGACGCGGACGGCGAGCAGGCGGCCCTGGCGGCCGAGGAGGCCGCCCGCAAGGCGCTCTCCGAGCGCAAGTCCGGCTCGGCCCTCGCCGGCAAGGCCGTAGCCGCCTCGCTGACCGCGGCGCTGGCCCTGGAGCCGGGAGCCAACGTCGCCGTCATATCGGTACCCGGCGCCTATGCCGCCCGCGAGGCGCGCAAGGCCCTGGCCGAGGGGCTCCACGCGATGATCTTCTCCGACAACGTCTCGGTAGAGGACGAGATAGAGCTCAAGCGCCTCGCGGTCTCCAAGGGTCTCCTCGTCATGGGTCCGGACTGCGGCACGGCCATCCTCAACGGCCGGCCGCTCTGCTTCGCCAATGCCGTCAGGCGCGGCCCCGTGGGCATCGTGGCGGCCTCCGGTACGGGCCTCCAGGAGGTCTGCTGCCTC
>CAZNNA010000491.1:0-1796 GCA_964573825.1 uncultured Treponemataceae bacterium | reverse complement strand
CCTGCACGGCGTTGCTCGCTATGATGAAGCGGCCGGGCCTATTGCGCCTCACGGCCTCCTCGAAGAGCGTCCCGCCGGGAAGGAGGGGCGCGAACTGCTTAGGCATGGCCGCCCGCGAGGCCGGCCAGAGCCTCGTACCGGCTCCGCCGCAGAGGATGATCGTCGTCATGCATTCAGCCTTTCACGGATGTTTTTTCTGTATGCTTCTTAGCGCTTAGCTCGCGCCGGCCCCCACGAGGACCCTCGAGAGGCTCTCCTCGGGGAAGCGCCCTCCTCGAGGGACAGAGCCTTCCTTGCTAGCGCTCTCTCTACCGGGGACAGAGCTCGAACCGTGAGGTGCGGAGCCCGGGCCGTCGCCCTCGTCGGCCCGCACGAGCACCGTGCCCGGATCGTCGGAGAGCCGTGCGGCCTTAGACGGGTCGGCCGACTTCACGAAGAGGAGTCCGTGCCGTTCGCAGGCGTACTCGACCAGGAAGTCCAGGTCCGAGACGCCCGCGAGGACGAGCCTCGTCGCGCCCGCGCGCTTCTTGGCCATGACGAAGGACTCGATGATGTCGCGGTAGAGGCCGGCGGCCCGCGCCGTCCGCCTGAAGTAGCGATAGGTCCTGTGGGCTATCTCGTTGACGCCTTCCGGCGTCAACGCGTACTGGATATTGCGGGAATTGAGTCGCTTGAGGAGCAGCCAGCCCTTGTCGGAGAAGCGCTTGAGGAGCGCGTTCGTCATCCCGAGCGATAGTCCCGCGGCCTCGGCGAGGTCGCGCTGCGTCACCGGGGTGGAGCGCTTCTGTGAGGCGTAGATGTTCTCAAGGATGCTCAGCTCGGCGTCGTCTACCGACGCCGAATGGGCCTCCATCGCGAGGGTGTTCATGGCTGGCTTTCTTATCTCGTTCATGGCGTGGGGACAGAGCTTGCCGCGGATGCGGGGACAGAGCTCGTCAAGGAATACGGGGTGGCCTTTCGCGCTGTCCGCGCGAACCGGCGTAGTGGAAGATGTCGTTCCCGGGCGTCCCGAGGCGGCCGAAACACGCTCCCGTTCGTCCCAGAAAGTCTGCCTCGCCGCGACGTCCGAAAGGACGCGCGCGACCTGTGTTCATACTTCGAACATCCTACCACGAGCTAGTTTTTAAATCAATGGAAAGCCGCAGAAACTCCCTGGGGTTGCTCATGTAAGATTACTGCTCGTTGGCTAACACCGCCCCCTCCCCCTAGGGTCGAACGGCTTCTATGAGCGCCTGATTTTTTTTTAAGCTCTCTTAAAGCTCTGTCCCCATGCCAATTAATCCCCCTGTCTTTTTTATGCACAACATATACACGTGTTAACAACATGTGTATATGTTCCGAATTTGTACCACCTCGCTTGTTGATAATCGTTCGCCAAGAGGGACAGAGCTTTAAAAAAAGGCCTACCCCTTAGCGCTTCTACACGCCTCCTCGAAATAGGCCTCTCATCGACTCATCCAAGGCCGGCATCGTAAACCGGCGGCTTTCGCCCTATCGGTATAGAGAACGGAGTACGCGAGCCTCGGGGCCTTGGCGCCATATCGCGCGCTCGATATCGGCTCGACCCTACAATCACTAGCAAGGATGCCGTAGGAACGCCCGAGCCGCTTGCGTTCTACGGCGAAGTCGTACCAGGTCGTCTCGCCCTCGGCCTTACCCCGACCGTAGGCAGAAAGCGGCCCTATAGGATCCTCCTCGACGTATGGTTGTCTATTGTACACGTCAAACACATAATCTGTGGAAATGTGGATAAGCTGTGCATTGAGCTTGTTCTCCAAGAGAGCCAGGTTCATGGC
>CAZNNA010000490.1:0-1801 GCA_964573825.1 uncultured Treponemataceae bacterium | reverse complement strand
TAGCGGCGACGAGCGGCAACTACGGGGCGGCCGTGGCCTCGCAGGCGGCCCAGCGCGGCCTCAAGTGCATCATAGTGCAGGAGGTCTTCGACAGCCGCGGCGTCGGCCAGCCGGAGATAGTGGAGAAGAGCCGGGCCTGCGAGGCCTACGGCGCCGAGGTGCTCCGCCTGTCCGTGGGCCCCGAGCTCTTCTACGTACTGCTGCGGACCCTGGAGGAGACGGGCTACTTCAACGCCAGCCTCTACACGCCCTTCGGCATACGCGGCGTGGAGACGCTGGGCGTCGAGGTGGCCGAGCAGGTGCGCGCCGTCACCGGCCGCGAGCCCGACGCCGTGTGCGTGACGCACGCCGGCGGCGGCAACCTGACGGGCACCGCCCGCGGCCTCCTCGCGGCCGGCTGCGAGGATACCCGCGTGGTAGCCTGCTCCGTGGACCTCGGGGGCCTCCACATGGCCAGCGACCGCGACTTCAACCGCAAGTCCTTCACCACCGGCCACACCGGCTTCGGCGTGCCCTTCGCCACCTGGCCGGACCGCGTCGACGTGCCGCGCAACGCGGCCCGCTCGCTGCGCTACATGGACGAGTACCAGCTCGTCACCCAGGGCGAGGTCTTCTACGTCACCGAGCTCCTGACGAAGCTCGAGGGCCTGGAGCGCGGGCCGGCCGGCAACACGAGCCTGACCGCCGCCGTCACCCTGGCGCGGCAGATGGACCGCGACCAGGTCGTCGTGGTCCAGGAGACCGAGTACACCGGCGCCGGCAAGCACCACAACAGCCAGCTCTCCTTCGCGCGGCAGAACGGCGTAGAGGTCAGGCGCGGCGACCCCGAGGGGAACGTCCCCGGCAAGGCCATAGTGAGACCCGAGCGCCTCGAGCAGGTGCGCGGCAAGGTCCAGGACATGGACAGGCTCAGGCAGTCCTACGTCCGCAACGCGGCCAAGGCCCATCCCGTCGCGGCCTGGACGGACAAGGACTACGGCTTCGTGGCCGCGGACGTCAAGAAGGACGCGGCCTGGGTCAAGGCGACCCTGGCCTCGCTCTAGGACGAGCGGCGGCATACCGTACAGCGAGGCGGCGCCCGGCGGGCGCCGCCATACAACCGAACCATACAGCGGAGGCATTGCATGGCAGACGATAGGATAGCGCGCTTCGAGCGGCGCCAGGCGGAGCTCAAGAGGATGAGCGACGCGGAACTCAAGGACAGGTTCTGGAAGCTCTGCAACCAGGTGGTCGAGCCCATCGCGGACATGGCAAAGACCCATACATCGCCCTCGATAGAGCGCTCGGTGCTCCTGCGCATGGGCATAGACTCGGTCTCCACCCACGCCGTCGTGACGCGCGTGATGGAGGCCGGGCTCCTCGGCAAGGGCGCCGGCCACGTCGTCCTCAAGGTGAGCCGGAAGACGGGCAAGGATATCCGGGGCGCGGCCCAGGCTATCATCGACGACAAGGCCGTCCTCAACGGACTGTTCTAAAGGAGGCCCGGAATGGCTAGCAAGGAACTCGACCCGACCAAGAAGCTCGACATAGAGGAGATCATGACGGACTTGGCCTCCTACCATCCGCCCCGCAAGGGCTGGACCTGGAGGGAGGTACCCAAGGACGGCGTCCGCATGGGCCCCTTCACCTTCCGAAACATGTCCAAGCCCCTCAAGCGGAGCATAGGCCTGCCCGCCTCCAAGTACTTCGACCACATCGACCCGCAGCCCTCCTGCGTCGTCACCACGGAGATAGCCTCCGGCCGCTTCGAGGACGACCTCAGGCGCATGCGCATGGCCGCCTGGCACGGCGCCGACCACCT
>CAZNNA010000489.1:0-1810 GCA_964573825.1 uncultured Treponemataceae bacterium | reverse complement strand
CAAGAAGACCAAGACGCCCCTCAAGGAGAAGGACGACTATCTCCCCCAGTACGCCAGCGTCGGGGCGTAACATCGTTCGGGGAACTATAAACTATTTACGCGCCACAGCTACGAGTCGCTCCGCCGACTGATCGTAGGGAGCTCCCTCGTAGGACCCGTAGGAGTCGACGCTCGAGAAGCCCACCGATCGTAGGGCGGAGCTTAGCTCGACGGCCGAATAGAGGCGCTGGACCCACGAGCGATCGACGCGCCGAGCCCCGTCCACGATTATCCAGCGGTGCCTGAGTCCTTCCCACGCGCCCACCACCTCGAACTGCGTCATCACGAGGCGTCCGTCGCGCTCGAACCACTCGCCCTCGATAAAGTCGCGGGCGGCCGTCTCCTTGCCGGACATCTCCATGACCAGGGTTCCCCCGGGCGCCAGGCTCTCGTAGGCCCGCGCGAGCATGAGGCGATCCTCCTCGGGGCTTTCGAAGTAGCCGAAGCTCGTGTATAGGTTGACCGCCAGCCCGAAGGCGCCCGGCCTGGACCAGGCCCTCGCGTCGGCCCGTACGAATTCGGCGTTCCCGAGGCCCCGGGCCTCGGCGCTGTCCCTGGCGGCGGCCAGGTAGGGCTCGGTTATGTCGACGCCGACGACCGGGTGCCCTCGCGCGGCGAACTCGAGGGCGTGTCGCCCGGGGCCGCAGCAGAGGTCGAGGATCGGCGTTCCCGGAGGCGCGCCCGCTAGCTCGAGGATTGACGAAACGACCTCGGGCGCCTCGGCCCAGCGCTCGCCGCCGAAGAGGAGCGAGGCGTAGTCCTCCCAGAATCCCCGCTCGGCGAACCAGCTGTCCTGCCCGGAGCCCTCGCGTATCTCCGGGTTTCCGGGATTCTCCGTGTTTCCGGATAGCGCGGGACTAGAGGGCACCGTTCTCGAGCGCCTTATTGAGGACGTAGGTGAGCGTTTCCATATCGATATCGCCCGAGTCTATAGTGACGATCTCGCGCAGCTCCACCCAGTCGTCGGCCGAGAAGGGCGTGCCGTCGTAGTCGCAGAGTAGGAGCGACCCTACGCCGCCGAGCCATTCGAGCGCGCCCTCGGCCGTCGAGGCATCGCCAGAGCCGTAGCGCGACAGGAAGGTCGTGAAGATGGCCGCGAGGGTCTCGTCCGGTACCTTGGGGACGGTTCGCGCGAAGACGGTACGGAGCGAGTCGAACTCCCTGTTACCCGGCGCCTTGCCGGCGCGGCGCGCCCACTCGTCCAGGTCGGACTTCAGCTTATCGATTGCCTGCATGGGCCTATCATAGCGCGCCGCGCCCTCCGTGTTAATAGCGCTCCGAGCTCCCGGGGATCGACGAAGCCCTCCGCCGAAACGGGGCTCTCGGGGTCAACCTCGGCCGACGAGGCCGAGCCCCGAGGCGAGGACGGCGAAGTCGTAGAGCGCGTGGGCCCAGGCCAGGGCGTGGAGCCGCCTTCGGCGGAGCGCGACGCCGGCCAGTAGGGCTCCGACCGCCAGGGCCGCGGCAATCCCCCGGGCGCCCTGGTAGGCGTGGCCGGTGGCGAAGACCAGCGTGGATACCGAGGCCGCGGCCGCGGCGCTCGCGCCGCGGTCCCTGAGGGCTCCTATGATGTAGAGCCGGTAGAAGAGTTCCTCTCGGTAGGCCACAGCCGCGGAGAAGAGGGCGCAGAGGCCGGTCAGGGCGGGCGCGGCGACCGCGCTAGCCCCGGGCGAGAAGGCCGAGGCCCAGCCCGCGCCGGCCGCGCCCCCATCGCCCGCCGGGCCCGAGCCGGGCGCCAGGATAGCCGCGAGGCCGGAGGCTGACAGCGCGA
>CAZNNA010000488.1:0-1811 GCA_964573825.1 uncultured Treponemataceae bacterium | reverse complement strand
CAACGGATTTACCTTCATTTCGTATCCCTCCTGGAACGAGTTTAAGTGGTTGTTTCTAGGACGATCGAAATGTACTAAAAATCATCGCGGGGGGTCAAGGAACAATCGTCGTTCCCCGAGCTGGCCGATTCCGCCCGTAGTGCTTACATTATGTAGCGGAGGATTCGATGCCCCGCAAGAACGACAGTTGGCAGCCCAAGAAACCAAAAAAGACCCTCAAGGGTACGCCCATACCGCCCATGAACGGCTGGAGATATTCCCTCGGGTACGTATTCATCGCCGTGGTTGCGATCAGCGTGTTCAACTGGCTACTCGTCCGCTCCGACAGCTCCGTAGTACCGTATAGCGAGTTCAAGTCCCTCGTAGCCTCGGGCGAGATAGTCCGCATAGACATGGACGCTAATTACTACACCGGCTACGCGGCGTCCGCCCAGCGGCAGGACGGACGCGCCTCGCCCGCGGCTCGGATATACAAGGCGGTCCCCGTGTACGACGCGGAGTTCACGAGGCTCCTCGACGAGAAGGGCGTCACCTACTCCGCGGTCTCCCAGGAGGGTAACGCGCTCATAGGCTTCGTGCTCAACTGGGTCCTGCCCTTCGGGCTCATGTTCTTCCTGTGGCGCATGCTCCAGAAGCGCCTGACCGGCATGGGCTCGAACGTGCTGGCGGTGGGCCAGAACAAGGCCGTCATCGTGGCCGAGGGCGACGTCAAGACGCGCTTCGCCGACGTGGCGGGGGTCGACGAGGCCAAGGAGGAGCTCGTCGAGGTGGTGGACTTCCTCAAGAACCCTAAGAAGTACACCGACATCGGCGGCAAGATACCCAAGGGCGTCCTGCTCGTGGGCCCGCCGGGCACGGGCAAGACGCTGCTCGCGAAGGCCGTGGCCGGGGAGGCCGGCGTACCGTTCTTCCGGATGAGCGGCGCCGAGTTCGTGGAGATGTTCGTTGGCGTAGGCGCCGCCCGCGTCCGCGACCTCTTCAAGCAGGCCCGCGAGAAGGCCCCCTGCATCGTGTTCATAGACGAGCTCGACGCCATAGGCAAGAGCCGCATCAACGGCGTCATGGGCGGCAACGACGAGCGGGAACAGACCCTCAACCAGCTCCTCGTCGAGATGGACGGCTTCGACGCGACGAGCGGGCTCATCATTCTCGCGGCGACCAACCGCCCCGACGTGCTCGACCCCGCCCTCCTGCGCCCCGGACGCTTCGACCGCCAGGTCGGCGTGGACAGGCCAGACATCGTCGGCCGGGAGGCCATACTCGACATACACGCCAAGGCGGTCAAGCTCGACCCGTCTACCGACCTCAAGAAGGTGGCCCGGGCGACGCCCGGCTTCGTGGGCGCCGACCTGGCCAACGTCGTCAACGAGGCGGCCCTCCTGGCGGTCAGGGCCGGCCGGAAGAAGGTCCACCAGGAGGACTTCGAGCGGGCCGTCGAGAAGATCATGACCGGGCTCGAGAAGAAGAGCCGAGTCATGAATCCCGACGAGCGCAGGGTCATAGCCTATCACGAGGCGGGCCATGCCATCGTGGCGGCCTTCACCCCTAACGCCGACCCGGTCCAGAAGATTTCCATCGTGCCGAGGGGCTTCGGCGCCCTGGGCTTCACGCTGCAGGTCCCCGTCGAGGATCGCTACATCGTTACCGAGGACAAGCTACTCGGCGAGATAGACGTGCTCATGGGCGGGCGCGCGGCCGAGGAGCTCACCTTCGGAAAGGTCTCCACCGGAGCCGCCAACGACATCACCCGCGCTACGGATATAGCGCGTCGCATGATAACCGACTACGGCATGTCGGAACGCTACCGCAAC
>CAZNNA010000487.1:0-1831 GCA_964573825.1 uncultured Treponemataceae bacterium | reverse complement strand
ACGACTATCTCCCCCAGTACGCCCGCGTCGGGGTGTAACATCGTTCGGGGAACTAATTACATGATACGACTCGACACCAAGATCTCCAACGCCCGCCTCACGCTCCGCTCGAGGGCTTACTAGCTCTTTTCAAGCTAAAACTCTCGCCACCCCGTGCCTAGCACCATCGATGACCCGTAATACCGCCGTGGATCGCGGGTGGCTGGAGCGCCTAAGTCCGAAGACACGTTAACGACTCGACACAAAAAACCCGATGCCCGCCTCGCGCTCGCCTCGAGGGGTGACGCGACCAAACGCGCCCCGGCCTAGCGAGTACTCGAGCGAAGCCCCGGGACCGTTTGGAAGCGGCAGGACCCCTCGAGGCATGCGCGCGGGGTCGCGTTATTCCTTTTTGGTATCGAGGAGTATAGTCACAGGGCCCATGTTGGTATAAGCCACCTCCATGGAGGCGCCGAAGGCGCCTGCGGCGGTCGTGGGGACTATGGCCGCCACGAGCTCCTTGAAGCGCTCGTAGAGGACCTCGGCCATGGCGGGCGGGGCGGCGTCGCCGTAGGAGGGGCGCTTTCCCTTGCGAGCGTCGCCGAAGAGGGTGAACTGCGATATGGACAGGACTCCCCCGCCGGTATCGAGTACGGAGAGGTTCATCTTCTCGTCCTCGTCCTCGAAGATGCGTAGGCCGCTTATCTTGTCGGCCAGCCAGGCGGCGTCGGCCTCGGTATCGTCCTTGCCCACGCCCAGGTAGACGAGCAAGCCCGCCTCTATGGCTCCGACCACGACCCCGTCCACGCTCACCGACGCGTTCCTAACCCTCTGAACCACGGCTTTCATGCTATATCCTTATAATTCATGTACGGCGAGGCATTCCAGGTAGAACCCGCGCTCGCCCAGGCGTACGCGGCAGAGCGCCTCGATGGGCCTATCTGCCTCGAGCCTGAGGCCGAAGGCGGCCTTCACGCGCACGATGCCCTCGAGCCTGCGCCGCTCATGGTAGCCGACGAGGAGGTCGAAGCTCGTCGGCCCCTCCGGCCCGCCCTCGACGTTGGCGGGCAAGCCCTTCCATAGGACGCCCACGCCATCGTAGAGAGCCGGGAACGCCTCGACCTCCGAGTAGCCGTAGCGATCGGGCATGGAGCCGAAGCTCGGTTCCCGCACGTAGAGCGCTAGGGCGTCGGCCTTGGCCTTGACCTGCCTCGTCGCGTTCGACAGCCTGAGGCGATTGAGCTCGACGAGGGCGGCCTCGTCCCTGTACCCCGCGAAGAGTCGCTTGGCCTTCTCGAACGTCTCGACGGCCTCGCGCTCGGTCATGACGATGGAGAAGCCGCCCGTCGACCCGACGGGCGAGGCGCGCTCGTCGTCGCTCAAGGCGATGCCCGAGACGCCCTCGCGCGCCGGGCGAGCAGCCGCGGCGAGGCCCTGCAGCGTCGGCCATAGCGCCAGGGCGGTTCCGGCCAGGATAAAGGCCGCGAGCGCGACTACGCCGAGGCGGCCGAGCCTCCTCCTCGGAACCGGGTAGAGCCTCCTAAGGCGCTTGGCGGGCAGGGCCGCCCCGTCGCTGCCGTGGCGCTTAAGGCAGGAGAGCCCGCGTAGAGCCGTCCTGTCCTTGGGATGCCGGTCGAGCGTATCGACGTATATCTGGACGGCCTTGTCGCCCTCGCCCCTCAGTATGTAGACGGCCGCGAGCCCGTTGGCGGAGAGGTCGTCGCGGAAGTCCAGCGATTGGGCTCGCCTGAAGGAGGAGAACGCGCTCCCGATATCGTCGGTATACAGGTACGCGACCCCGAGCAGGGCCGCGCACCTGGCGTTCTCCCTATAGAGGGCGGAGAGGGGCTCG
>CAZNNA010000486.1:0-1841 GCA_964573825.1 uncultured Treponemataceae bacterium | reverse complement strand
GGCCTAACGCCGCCGAGGTCTTCAGGATACTGCTCGGCGTCTGCTGGAGGAGCAAGCTTATCAAGTACGAATTCGACGACAGGGACGGCGAGATACGGGCCATAGTGGAATTCCCCCTGGAGGACGCCCAGATGAGCGCCCGGCAGTTCCTGCGCTGCCTGAACGGGCTCGTGCAGATCATCGACGAGTACCACGGGGCCATTGCCGCCGCCATTGCCGGAGCCGAGGCCTCGCTCGATAGCGCGGAGGACTCGGCCGATAACGTCCGCAAGGCCGAGCGCCTCCTCAAGGCCGCCGGCGTCACCGGCGCCCGCAGGGGCCAGGAGGCGCTCGGCCTCCTTCGCTTCGAGGAGTAGCCAATGTCCAGGTACGACCGGTATTCGGAGAGCGCCCTCGACGTCCTCGTCAAGACCCAGGACATAGCCCTGCGCGCCCGGCGCGCCGAGACGGGCTTCCGCGACCTGGCCGAGGCCCTCGTGCTGTCGGACCTCGCCGACATAGTGGCCATCGCCAAGCGCAACAACGCGGTCGTCGACGTGGAGCGGCTCAAGTCCCTGAACGAGCGCCTCGAGGCCAGCCAGCCGCTCGAGGTAGACGGCCCCATGAAGATATCCGGCGAGTTCCGGAGCATACTGGACAAGGCCGAGGCCCTCGCGGGCGACGCCAAGGTCGAGCCGGCTCACCTGATACGGGCCGCCTGGCCTACCATACGCGACGAGGTCGCCAGCTTCCTGCGGCCCGAGGCAGCCCCTTCCCGCGAGCTGCCCGCGGACGACCGGGACCTGCCGGAGTTGGGGCCGTCGTCGCGGCCGAGCGAGGCCGCCCAGGTCCTCCTCCGCTTCGGCGAGGAGCTGACCGCCCCGGAGGCCGACTATCCCGTCTTCGGCCGCGAGGCGGAGATAGACGCCCTCGTATCCGCCATGACCAAGTACTGGAAGCCCAATCCCCTCGTCATAGGCGAGAGCGGCGTCGGCAAGACGGCCCTGGTTCAGGGCCTGGCGATGCGCATCAAGGCGGGCGCGGTGCCAGAGCGCCTACGCAACGCCCGCGTCTTCGAGATACGCGTCTCAGAGCTCCTGGCCGGCACCTCGGTCCACGGGGCCCTGGAGGAGAACGTCAACCAGGTGCTCGACGCGGCCCGTAGCCTGCCGGACGCGTACCTCTTCATTGACGAGATACACCAGGTCGTGCCGGCCTTCGCCAACAACCCGATATCGGAGACCCTCAAGCCCGCGCTGTCCTCGGGCAGGGTGCGCTGCATAGGCGCCACGACGAGCGCCGACTTCGCGCGCTACCTGGAGAAGGACTCCGCCTTCCTCAGGCGCTTCCAGACCGTGCTGGTCAAGGAACCCGACGAGGCCTCCCTCGCGCGCATCATCGAGGGCGTCGCTCCCCGGCTCGAGCGCCACTACGGCCTGTCCATAGCGCCGGAGCAGCGCGCCCGGGCGGTCGAGGTCGCCCGGCGCTACCTGCCCATGCGCCGCTTCCCGGACAAGGCGCTCGACGTGCTCGACCGCGCCGGCTCCCGGGCCCTCTTCCTGGGCGAGCGCGAGCTGACCGACGCGCGCCTGCTAGACGCGGTCAAGGACATCGCCAATATCGTCGTGGAGCCCGGCCTGGACGAGGAGAGCGGCCTGGCCGGCCTCGAGGCCGCCATAGCCAAGGACGTGCTCAGGCAGGACGAGGCGATTCGCTCGGTCTCCGAGGCCGTCCGCGTGGCCAAGATGCGCCTGGACCCGCGCAGGGACAGGCCCGCGGGGGCCTTCCTCCTCACGGGACCCACGGGCGTCGGCAAGACCGCCATCGCCGAGCGACTGGCCAAGGCCCTGTCCGGCCGAGAC
>CAZNNA010000485.1:0-1844 GCA_964573825.1 uncultured Treponemataceae bacterium | reverse complement strand
TTCATGCGGCGGAGCTCCAGCCAGAAGAGGACGCCGGTCAGGGCGGCCGAGAGGCCGTCGGCTATGGGGCTGGCCATGAAGACGCCCTGGAGGCCGAAGAGGCGCGGCATGACGAGGAGGAGCGGTATGAGGAAGAGCACCTGGCGGCTCAGGCTCAGCACCATGGCCTCGCGCGGCTTGCCTATGGCCTGGAAGAAGCTCGAGGCCACGATCTGGAAGCCGATGACGGGGAACATGGTAAAGAAGGTGCGCATGGCCCGCGCGCCCAGGTCTATGAGCGCCTGGTCCTTGGCGGCGAAGGCCGCCATGATGGCCTCGGGGAAGAGCCGCGTCGCGAGCCAGCCGAGCGTCGTCATGACGGTACCGGCCAGGATGGCCAGCTCCGTGGCCCTGACGACCCGGGCGCGGTTCTTGGCGCCGAAGTTGTAGCCTATGATGGGCTGGGCCCCCTGGTTGAGCCCGAAGATGGGCATGAGCACGAGCATGACGAAGCTAAAGATGACGCCCATGGCCGATATGGCCAGGTCGCCGCCGTAGACCTTGAGCTGGGTATTGAGTATGGCGTTTAGGGCGCTCGAGGCCAGCTGCATCACGAAGGGCGCCGAGCCTATGGCCGCGATGCGGAGGACTATGCCCCGATCGAGGCGCATGTCCTTGAGATTCAGCTTGAGGTGGCTCGACTTGCCTAGGTAATAGGCCAGTACCCAGGCGGCGCTCACCGCCTGGCTGGCTATGGTGGCCCAGGCGGCCCCGGCAATGCCCATGTCCAGGGCGTAGATGAAGATGGGGTCGAGTATCGTGTTCAGGACGGCGCCGATGAGCATGGTCAGCATGGCTATCCGAGGATTGCCCTCGGCGCGGATGAAGCCGTTGAGGCCGAAGCCGATGCTGTTCGGTATGAGCCCGAAGAGGATGATGCTCAGGTAGGTCCGGGCGTAGGGCAGGACGGCCTCGCTCGCCCCTATGAAGGACAGGATGGGGTCCAGGAAGACGAGGCCCGCCACCATGAGGACGGCCGAGATGATTATGGACAGCGACAGGGCGTTGTTGAGCACGCGCTGGGCGTAGTCGCGCTTGCCCTCGCCGAGCGATATGGAAAGGACGGCCCCTCCGCCCACGCCCACGAGCATGCCGAAGCCCATGGTGACGAGCATGACGGGAAAGCCCACCGTGATGCCGGCCAGGCCCAGGGCGCCCACGCCGTTACCGATGAAGATGCGGTCTACGATGTTGTAGAGGGCCTGGACCATCATGCCGACGATGGCCGGCACGGAGAAGGATAGGAGGAGCCTACCGACTCCCTCGTGGCCGAGCCTGGCGGTCCGGTCGGTCTTGCTAACTGATGCGTCGCTCAATGAAGTATCTCCTTGTTGTGGTCGGCGAGCCGTCCGAGGCCCAGGGCCGCGGCTTCCAGGCCCCGCTCGAGGTCTATCCTGTCCTTAGGTTCCAGCCTCATGAGGGCCTCGGCGATGGCGGCGCGCAGCCGCTCCCGTCGGGCCTCGGTATAGGCGCGTCCCTCGTCGCTCGGCTCGATGAGCACCTTGCGCCTGTCATGGGCGTCCGGCCTGCGCCGAACGAGCCCCTGGGCCTCCAGCCGGTCCACCAGCGAGGTGAGGCTACTGTGCCTCAGGTCCAGGCAGTCGCCGAGGCGGGAGGCAATCATGGGGCCGTGGTCGCCCAGGATGAGCAGGGCCTTCTCCTCGTTCTTGCCGCAGCGCCCCGCCGCCTGGCGCTCCTTCTCCAGTATGGGACCTATGGCCCTATGGATAAGCGGATAGAGCTGCATGATGCTGTCGCTGGCCTTGTAGGCCGCGTAGAGGGTGTCGTCGCTACGTTCCGTGGCT
>CAZNNA010000484.1:1073-1849 GCA_964573825.1 uncultured Treponemataceae bacterium | reverse complement strand
GCCTCTCGGCCGCCCTGACCGGCGTCCTCTTCTGGCTGGAGCTCCGCCGCATGAAACGCTCCTCTGCCGCCTAGCTCTGGATTCCTCTTCCTCACTATTGCCCCCTACGCAACAGTCACCTGACACTATTGCGTATTGACTCCATCCCGACCTGATCGCTAGGCTTCCGTACGGGTCCCGCCGGCGCGCGCGGCCCGCACGGAGGCAGAGCATGATAAGCGACCGAGCCAAGAAGGGCCTCGAGCGGGCCCCCCATCGTTCCCTCCTCAAGGCCTCCGGCTACTGCGACTGGGAGATAGAGCGCCCCTGGATAGGCGTCGTCAACGCCTACAACTCCATCGTTCCCGGCCACTCCCAGCTGGGGCGCATAGCCGCGGCCGTCAAGGCCGGCGTCTACGCCGCGGGCGGCCTGCCCCTGGAGTTCCCCGTCATAGGCGTCTGCGACGGCATAGCCATGAACCACGAGGGCATGCGCTTCTCCCTCCCGAGCCGCGAGCTCATCATGGACTCCATAGAGGCGATGGCCCGGGGCCACGCCCTGGACGGCCTCGTGCTCGTGACCAACTGCGACAAGATAGTGCCCGGCATGGCCATGGCCGCCGCCTCGCTCGACATCCCGTCTATCATCGTCTCGGGCGGGCCCATGCTGGCCGGACGCCACGACGGCCGCGCGGTGGACCTGTCCACGGTCTTCGAGGCCGTGGGCAAGGCGCTCGCGAGCGGCCAGGGCGAAGAGCTCAAGCGGCTCGAGGACGCGGCCTGCCCGGGCTGCGGCT
>CAZNNA010000484.1:0-1063 GCA_964573825.1 uncultured Treponemataceae bacterium | reverse complement strand
TTCACGGCCAACACGATGAACTGCATGATGGAGGCCCTGGGCCTGGCCCTGCCGGGCAACGGCACCATCCCGGCCGTCTACGCCGAGCGCGAGCGCCTGGCCAAGGAGGCCGGGCGCGCCGTCATGACCCTGGTGGAGAAGGACCTGCGCCCCCGGGCCGTGCTGACGCGCGAGGCCTTCGAGAACGCCGTGGCCGTGGACCTGGCCCTGGGCGGCTCGACCAACACGGCCCTGCACCTGCCGGCCATAGCCGCCGCCGCGGGCCTGTCCCTGGACATAGAGATATTCAACGAGCTCGGTAGGCGCGTGCCCCACCTCTGCTCCATGAGCCCGGGAGGCCCGCACCACATCGAGGACCTCTACGCGTCGGGCGGCGTTGAGGCCGTGATGGCCCGCCTCCTCGACGGGGGCCTCCTCCACGGCGGCTGCCCGACCGTCTACGGCGGCACCGTCGCCGAGCGGGCCGCTACGGCCAAGGCCTCCGGCCGGGCCCGCCGCGTCAACGACGAGGTCGTCAGGCCCCTCGACAGGCCCTACCACGCCGAGGGCGGGCTGGCCGTGCTCACGGGCACGCTGGCGCCCGACGGCGCCGTGGTCAAGCAGTCGGCCGTGGCCCCCGAGATGCTCGTCCACCGGGGACCCGCCCGCGTCTACGACGGCGAGGAGGCGGCCTACGCGGCCATCAAGGCGGGCGCCATACGCGACGGCGACGTGGTGGTCATACGCTACGAGGGCCCGCGCGGAGGCCCCGGCATGCGCGAGATGCTCAGCCCCACCTCAGCCCTGGCGGGCATGGGCAAGGACAGGACCGTGGCCCTGGTCACCGACGGCCGCTTCTCCGGCGCCACCCGCGGCGCGGCCGTGGGCCACGTCTCGCCGGAGGCCGCCGCGGGCGGTCTCCTGGCCCTGGTACGCGAGGGCGACGAGATAGCCCTGGACATACCCGGCCGGCGCCTGGACCTCATAGTGGGCGAGGCCGAGCTGGCCAGGCGCCGCGCGGCCCTGCGCGTCGAGCTCAGGCCCTCGGGCAGCGCCTTCCTCGAGCGCTACCGCGCGGCCGTCG
>CAZNNA010000483.1:0-1859 GCA_964573825.1 uncultured Treponemataceae bacterium | reverse complement strand
CCGCCCCTAGGGAACGGGCGCCTCCCCCGCGAGGGGGAGGGCATCAAGGCGGACAGGTACGGCAGCGAACCGAAGCCTGAGCGCCTGGAAAGCGTTGTACTACTGGCCGGCCTTCTGGTCGGCGACGGCCTGCAGGGTCCTGACGAGCTTCGTCGGCACGCCGTTCATGGCGTAGACGAGGTTCTGCAGGGGGGCCTGCATGGCGCTCATGAGCATGGACAGGAGCTGGTTCTTGCCGGGGAGCTTGGAGAAGGCCTCCATCTGGGCCTTGTCGTAGATCCCCTTGTCGACGAGACCGCCCTTGAGGGCGACGGGGGCTTCCTTGCCGAACTCCAGGATGATCTTGGCGATCTCGTTGGAATCCGCCTTGGTGAAGGCGACGGCGGTCGGGCCCACGAGGAACTTCGAGACGTCGGGGAACTGCTTGCGCTCGAAGGCTATGCGGGCGAAGTTGTTCTTGACGATGTGATACTCGGCGTTCTTGGCGCGGAGCTGGCCGCGCAGGGCGGTGATCTGCTCCACGGTGAGGCCGCGGTAATCGGTGAAGATGAAGTCGCTCGACGCGTCTATCTTGGCGCCGACGGCCTCGATGGCCTCGACCTTGCCGGGCTGGGTTTTCTTTGCTCGTAGGGCCATATCTTACCTCTCTGCCTTAGCCTGGACGACCTTGACGCTGGGCGTCATGGTGCCGGACAGGTAAATCGACTGCACGAACTCGCCCTTCGCGTCCGAGGGCCGCTTCCTGTTGATCTCCGCGAGCAGCGTCTCGACGTTGGCGGCCAGCTGCGCCGACTCCATGGAGAGCTTACCCACGGCCAGGTGGATGATGTTGGACTTGTCGCTTCGGAACTCCGTGCGTCCCTTCTTGAGCTCGGCGATCGCGGCCTTGATGTCGAAGGTCACGGTACCGGTCTTGGGATTGGGCATGAGGCCGCGGCGGCCGAGCACCATACCGAGCTTACCGACGTCCTTCATCATGTCGGGAGTGGCGACGGCGATATCGAAATCGAGCCAGCCGCCCTTGATCTTCTCGACGAGCTCGTCGGAGCCGGCGAAGGCGGCGCCAGCCTCGAGGGCTTCCTTCTCCTTCTCGGGCTTACAGAAGACGAGCACCTTCTTCTCGGCCCTGAACTGATGGGGAAGGACGACGGTGTCGCGGACGGACTGGCTCTTCTTCAGGTTGAGCCTGACGTGGACCTCGAGCGTCTCGTCGAACTTGGCGACCTTGAGCTCCCTGACGAGGGCGCAGGCCTCGGATACGTCGTAGGCCTTCTCGGCGTCGATCTTCTTGACGACGTCCCTGTATTTCTTACCGTGCTTCATCGCTTACCACTCCACTTCGACGCCCATGGCGCGGGCGGTACCGGCTATGATGCGCTCGGCGGCCTCGACGTCGTTGGCCGAGAGATCCTTGAGCTTGAGCTTGGCAATCTCCGTGAGCTTGGCGCGCGGGAGCTTGCCGACCTTCTGCTTGTGCGAGACGGCAGAGCCCTTGTCGAGCCCGATAGCCTTCTTGATAAGCACGGACGCCGGGGGCGTCTTGGTGATGAAGGTAAAGGACTTATCCTTGTACACGGTGATGACGCAGGGGATGATGAGGCCCTGCTCCATCGTCTTGGTCCTGTCGTTGAACTGCTGACAGAACTGGGGGGCGCTGACGCCGTGGGGACCGAGGGCCGGTCCTACGGGCGGGGCGGGCGTAGCCTTGCCCGCGGGGCACTGCAGCTTTACGACCGCCGTGACCACTTTCTTAGCCATAGAGACTCCTTTCGTGGTACCCGCGCCTCGCTTAGAGGCGTCGGGCCCCGGTCCGCGACCCGCGACGGGGCCATCGGTTGCCGGGGATAGCGCCCGCCGAG
>CAZNNA010000482.1:0-1860 GCA_964573825.1 uncultured Treponemataceae bacterium | reverse complement strand
CGGTCCCCGCGTCGGTAGCCTGCCTGCCGTACGCGCCGCGGCCGACGTCTCCGTTCCGATCCTTCGCTGGCCGGACGCTATCCTGGAAGGGCGCGCCGGCGGCTACCCGAGCGACGTCAAGGCCGCCTACGTCGCGGGCTTCAACGCCGTCGGGCCGGGAGCCGACTGCGGCAAGTCGGCCCGGGCCCTGGCCTCGCTCGAGTTCTCCGCCTGCCACGAGCTCTTCCTCACGCCCACGGCCAGGCTCTGCGACGTCGTCCTGCCGGCGCTGTCGCCCCTGGAGAAGGAGGACATAGGCATTCCCTGGGCCGGTAACTACCTCCTCTATAAGCGCGCCGCGGTAGCGCCGCGCGGCCTGGCTCGGAGCGACTACGACATCTTCTCGGAGCTATGCGAACGGCTCGGCCACGGCCGGGCCTTCTCGGGGGGGCTATCGGAACGCGGCTGGCTCGATCGCTTCCTCGGCGAGTCGGAGATAGCCGACCGCGATGCCTTCAGGGAGAGCGGCGTCTACCTCGGCGCCGAGCGAGCCCGCGTGGGGCTCGCCGACTTCGCCTCCGACCCGGAGGGCCGTCCCCTCCCTACCCCTTCCGGCAAGGTCGAGCTGGCGAGCGGGGCCTACGCCGAGGCCACGGGCCGGCCGGCCATACCCGCCTGGGAGGACCGCCCTCGCGACGAGCGCTTCCCCTTCCTCCTCGTAACGCCCAAGACCGTACGCCGTACGCACTCCCAGGGCGGGGGAGGCGCGCGATGGGACGACGAGGGATCGGATTCGATGAACGACTCTTCCATCACGCCCAGGCCCGACCTCGGGGAGCTGACCCTAGCCGCGACCGACGCGGCGGCCTTGGGGCTCAGGCCGGGAGACGAGGCCGAGGTCTCCAACGATCGCGGCCTGATAGTCGCCAGGGTTGTAGCGAGCGACGCTATAGCCCCGGGCGTCGCCTGCCTGCACGAGGGCGCCTGGGCCGACGGCCCGGGCTCGGCCAACGCGCTTACCGGCACCGAGGGCTCGGGGCCGGCTACGGCGCCCGTCATGCACGGCGTTCCCGTCGCCATAGCCCGCCGCGCCTAGCCTCAGTCCTCGCTCGGTAGGCCGTCGATCTTCACGGTCTCGGAGAGCCTGAGCGCCTCGTCGAAGGTACGACGGTAGACGTCCTCGGGCACGAGGCCGTCGGCGACGATGAGGCGCCTACAGAAGTAATCCATGGCCTCCTCGATGGTCATGCGCAGTATGCCGTTGCCTATGCCCTTGAAGAGCGCCTTGGCGAAGGCGTCGCTCGTGAGCATGAAGGCGACGAGCTCGCTATCGCCCATGCGGCGCCCGTTCGCCTCGAAGAAGGTTCGCAGGTCCTTGAAGACCGTCCGCTCTAGCCTGCGGATATTCTCCTCGTCGTAGTCGGCGTAGTCGACGAGGTCGTAGTAGACCGCCTTGGTCGCCGGGTTGAGGGCCAAGTGCTTGAAGATGAGGACGTAGCCGAAGATGGTCTTGAAGAGCAGGTCCCGCCGCTCGTCGTGGACGCGTCGCACGACCTCCTCGATCTGGCCGGCGAAGACGTCGAAGACTGCCCGCGCAATGGTTTCCTTGTTCTTGAAATAGTAGTAGATCGACGTGTGGACGATGCCGGCCTCGGCGGCTATGTCCTTTACGCCCGTCCCGTAGTAACCCCGCTCTATGAAGAGCCGCTCGGCCGCCTTGATGATATCGGCCCTCGTCCGGGCGCTCTTCTTGTAGGTCACCGTAGTCTCCCTTTGCCGCACGCAATTTCGACGCTAGTAAAATTTAGTTTGACCGCGTTTCTATATGGACCTATACTACCACTAATTTCGAGCTGCGTCGAATTCTACAACACAAGGGTA
>CAZNNA010000481.1:0-1875 GCA_964573825.1 uncultured Treponemataceae bacterium | reverse complement strand
CGGAGAGAATTTGCGCGCCCGGCGCCCGCGAACGATACTCATGCGGTATGGAAGAACGTTCGCGCCACATTACCGTCCGCGTCATGGGCCTGTGCTTCGGCAGCGTCATCATCTGCGTAGCCCTGTACTGCCTGCTCCTGCCCCTGGCCCTGGACTACGACGCGGCAATGAGCCTCGCCTTCATCCGCCGCATGCTCATCGTCGGAACCGCTGCCGACGTCATATGCACCTTCGTCGTCCTCCTCGTGTACCGGCCCGCCGCTAGGGCCGTGGCGGCGCTCGACCAAGGGCGGAGCCTCACGGAGGCCGAGTTCCGCGCCGCCGGCAAGGCGCTCGGCTTCATACCGACGTTCCTCTTCGCCTTCGGCGCCTTCTCGTACGCCTTCGCCTACGCCGTAAACCTAGCGGTGGACGCCTCAGCCGGGACCCTGCCGTCGCTGGCCCAGGTCCTGTCGCGGGTCGCCGGGGCCGTCAGCTTCGGCATACTCAACGGCCTCCTCTGCGAGCGCCTGATGAACCTGGTGTTCATCCGGATTAAGATTCGGCTAGGCATCGTCAACATGGAGCAGCTCTCGTCCTTCCAGCGTTACTCGTCGCTCGCCACGCGGCTGACCGTGCCGGCCGTCGTCCTCTTCGTCTTCGTCATAGCCTTCTCCTCGCTGGCCTTCTTCAACCTGAGCCGGGGCATAGCCGTCGGCGTGGCGAAGGAGGCTCGCGCCAGCGCGGAGGCGGGAGGCGACGGGGCGGCCGTAGCGTCCGCCGCCGAGGCCGTCGCCGACGCTCGCTTCAGGTCGGCCCTGGGCTCGGCCTCCATAGTCTTCGCCGGGCTCTTCGTCTCAAGCCTGGTGATCTTCGGCATCTTCATCCGGGAGACCTGCCGGAACCTCGCCACCATCCGAGGGCAGCTGGAGTCCCGCGGCGGCGGCCTCGACCTGTCGTCGCGCATCCATATCACGAGCAACGACGACATAGGCTACCTGGGCGCCGGTATCAACGACCTCATGGACGGCCTCTCGGCCACCTTCGCCGAGGTCAGGGCCGCCTCGGCTCGCGTCCTGGGCTCGAGCGCCGAGGCGGCTCGTACCGTGGCGGACGCGCGAACGGCGGCCGAGGCCATAGAGGGCGCGCTCAGGCGGGTCGAGGGAAGGACCGAGGGCGAGGCCCGCGACATCGAGGGCATAGCCCGCGGCATAGAGGGCATGACCGCCTCGCTCTCGGGCTACGCGAGCGGGGCGGCCGACCAGAGCCGTACGGCGGCCGAGGCGATAGACCAGACGAGGCTCTTCGTGGAGGCCTTCGAGTCGGGAGGCCGCGAGTCGGGCAAGGCCGAGGCCTTCTACCGGGAGCTGGAGTCCGCCCTCGACCTGGCGGGGCGCGAGATAGACAAGGCCAAGGGGGCGGCCCTGGACACCGTGGACATGGGGCGCCGCATAGGCTCCATAGTCGAGACCATAGTCGACATAGCCGAGCGCTCGTCTCTCCTTGCCATGAACGCCTCTATCGAGGCGGCGCACGCCGGCGCGGCGGGCAAGGGCTTCGCCGTGGTGGCCAAGGAGATCAAGTCGCTGGCGGAGTCATCCGCGGCCTCGTCCGGCAGTATCGTCGAGCATATCAAGATCATGCAGGAGAAGAACGGCGCCGGCGTACAGAGCATTGACGAGCTCGTGGCCAGCTTCAAGGCGCTGGCTGAGCGTATACGGGAGGCCGGCGGGCAGGCCCGCGCCCAGGCTTCCGCCTACCGGGAGCGCTCGGCCTTGGCGAGCGCGGCCATGGCCGGCCTGTCGGAGCTCCTCGCGGCCACGCGGCGCATGGAGGCCGACGCCCAGGCCCGGCTCGCTGATCAGAAGGGCATAGAGGCTGCGGTGCGGCGCCTAG
>CAZNNA010000480.1:640-1897 GCA_964573825.1 uncultured Treponemataceae bacterium | reverse complement strand
CCCGCTATGACCTTGTCGTAGGAGCCGGGGCCCCTGATGCGGTCGTTGGTGTCCTTGAAGCCGTCGAGCGACACGAAGAGCGAGTGCCATTTCCTGGCGACGATGTCCTTGGCGTAGCGCTCCAGGTAGGTCCCGTTGGTGTTGACCGACACGACGAGGCCCGCGTCCATCATGTAGTCGACGAGGGGCAGGAGGTCGGGGTACATGAAGGGCTCACCGCCCCAGAGATAGGCTATGGGCCTGTTGACCTTGATCTCGTCCACGAGGCGCTTATAGTCCTCGAGCGGTACGACCTTCTTGGCCTCCTCCGCGGCGAAGGAGCCCTTGAGCACGCCCTTGTCGCCGCGCTGGCCGCACATGACGCAGCGCAGGTTGCAGAGGGGGGTCAGGCGGAAGTATATGAGCTTCATCTCGCGGGTCGTGGCCGGGTGGACGATCCTGTCGAACCAGAGGGCCTTCTGCTGCTTGGCGAAGGCGAAGAGCATCCGCCTAGCCAGGGCCGGGTCTCGCTTGAGGAGCTTTGGAATCACCGAGTAGTTAGTCTTCAAGGGCGTATCCTGGGGCGCGTTGACGCGAGGCGTCGCATGGGTTATGCCGCGAGCCGCGGTATGGCGACGTCATGGGTTAGACGAGCCTGTCGAGGAAAAGTTTCATGATAGCCGGCGGCGCCGTCCGAGGCAGTAGTCCCATGAGGAATGCCGCCAGGCGATTACGGGCGCCGGCTATGGTAAAGGCCTTGCCCTGCTCGAGCGCCGCGAGGCCGATAGTCGCCACGGTCTCGGGATCGAGGCTATTGGCCTTGGAGAAGCGCTTGTACGCGTCGCTCGTGATGCCGGCGTTGTCGTCGAAGTCGGTGGAGACGTAGCCGGGGAGGAGGCAGGTGACGGAGACCCCGGCGCCGGCTAGCTCGGCCCGGAGCGCCAGGCTGAAGTTGAGCACGTAGCTCTTGGTCGCGGCGTACGCGGCGAAGTACGGCGTGGCGTTGAGCCCGGCGAAGGAGCCGACGTTGAGCATGCGGCCCGAGCCGCGCCGCGCCATGGCCGCGCCGAAGAGGGCGCAGAGGCCCGTCAGGGAGGCGACGTTCAGCGTCACCATCGACTCGAGCGCGACGGGGTCGGCGCCAGCGCAGGGGCCGAAGACGCCGGAACCGGCGTTGTTGACGAGAAGCTCGACGGCCCATCCGCGGGCCTCGCAGGCCTCGAAGAGCGCCTTGGCCGCGCCGGGTCGTGACAGGTCCGCGGCCAGTATCTCAGCCTT
>CAZNNA010000480.1:0-630 GCA_964573825.1 uncultured Treponemataceae bacterium | reverse complement strand
CTTGGCCGCATTGGCCCCGACGAGCTCGGCCCTTACGGCCTCGAGCCGTTTCTCGCTGCGTCCGACGAGTATGAGCGACCAGCCCTCGCGGGCTAGGGCTAGCGCGAATTCCCGACCGATGCCGCCCGAGGCGCCGGTGACGAGCGCGTATTTCTTGAGCATGTTCATGGCCGGCGCAGCATACCAGAAATTCCGGCTTGATACTACCGTGTCCGGAAGCTCGCCAAGGGGGCTTCCCAGGCGGAGAGCTTGACATTTGTTTCTTATGGTGATAATGATTATCATTATCTAAGAAGTAATGGCTCTTACTCATTTCCAGGCGAGCAAGGGGAGGAATCCATGACTATAGCGATGATGGGCGAAGGCGGAGAGTTCGTGGTCAAGCAGGTTTGCCTCTGCAAGGAGACCGGTAAGAGGTTGGCCGACATGGGCTTTACCCAGGGCGCCCGCGGGCGCATCGTCCGTCGGGGCTTCTTCGGCGGGCCGCTGCAGATCAGGCTCGGCGACTGCGACATCATGATTCGCGCGTCGGAGGCCTCCGGCGTAGTCATTGAGGATCAACGCCTCGCGCCGGGCTACGGGAGGCGGCACGGGAGAGGCGCCCGCCGCGGCGCCGGTAGCGGCGAGGGC
>CAZNNA010000479.1:0-1901 GCA_964573825.1 uncultured Treponemataceae bacterium | reverse complement strand
CACGACGTCGTCCGGCGACCAGGCGAGGCCGCCCCCGTCGGAGGCGATCGCGACGCCGCCGCGCCTGACCACCACGAAGGAGTCGCCCTTCTTGACGCCGTCCGCCCGCCCCAGGTCGACGAGGCCGAGGCCGCCCTTGCGGGCCAGGAGCGTCCCGCGAGGGGCCAGGGCCTCGCGCAGGCCGACCACCACGCGCGCCGTGGCGGTCGACAGCCTATCGTTGCCCGAGCGGGGCGCCTCGAGCCTGAGCGCGAGGGCGCCCGTGCGGGCCGTCCTGAGCTCGGCCGAGACGACCACGTCGCGTTCCGACTCGGCGACGGCCACGAGCAGGAAGTAGTCGACGCCCGCCTCCCTCGACAGCCTGTGGGCATCCGAGAGGCTCGCCACCCGGGGCACCGAGCGATCGGGCAGGATGCCCGGCTCGAGCGCCAGGCAGTCCCGCAGGTAGCGCGCCGCGACCGCGTCGCCGCCCGGATGGTAGGGCATGCTTCCGCTCGCGAGGCTGAAGACGCGGATTCGATAGTCGCCGTTCCTGGCTATGGACGGCGGGCTATCCTCGCCCCAGGAACGGCTCACCGAGCCGCGCAGGATACTCTCGTATATCTCCACGGCGTCGGCCAGGGCGGTATCCGACTTGCCGAGACCCTCGAGGAAGCGCAGCTCCGACAGAAAGGACTGCGGCAGCCCGGCCGAGCGCAATAGCTCGGCGTAGCGACGCCTGCCGACGTTGGCGTAGGGGTCGACGGCTAGGCCTCGCCTATACTCGGCTAGGGCCTTGGCGTAGAGGAAGGCCCTCTCGAAGTCGCGCGCCCGCTCGAAGCGCCACGCGGCGAGCGAGGCCCTGGAGGACTCCTCGAAAGGCGTCCCCTCCATGACGAGGTTCTCGAGCGCTATGCGGGCGAGCTCGTCGTCAGGCTGCATAGAGACCAGCGAGGAAAGCGCGTAGCGCGCCTCCGCCGGCCTATCGGCCGCGGACTCGACGAGGCCGAGGAGGAACCAGGCCCGGGCGTCTCCGCGATCGAGGCGGAGCGAGCCGTCGAGCACGGCCCGCGCCTCGTCCAGGGCGCCCCGCTCGTAGTACAGCGAGGCCAGGAGGCTGCGCGCGCCGGCGTGATTCCCCCGGGCCTCGACGGCGAGGCGGGCGAGCCGGGCGGCCTCGACCGGGTCGCCGTCCTCGGCGTACATCACGGCCGCGGCGTAGTAGGCGTCCGCGTCGCCGCTCGTCCAGCGCAGGGACTCCTTGAGGTAGAAGGCCGCCTCGTCGCGCCGCCCCTCGGCCTTGGCTATCAGCGCCAGGGACAGGAGGGCGCGCGGATCGCCCGGGGCGGCGGCCAGCGAGGCCGAAAGCCTCGCCCTGGCGTCGCCGGGCCGACCCGAGCCCAGGTCGAGGAGGGCCAGGCCGAAGCGGGCGTCGCGGTCCTTGGGCAGGCGCGATAGCGTCTCGTCGAAGGCCTTCTGGGCCTCGGGCAGTCGCCCGAGCCCGAGGAGGCAGAAGCCTCGGAGCGACAGGAGGGACGGGGAGCGAGGGCCGTACTTGAAGGCCTCGTCGATGAACCCGGCGGCTCGCTCGTACTCGCCGAGCTCGTACTGGCAGCGGGCCAGGGCGCCCCATGCGTCGGCGAAGGCGGGATTGGCGGTCACGGCGGCGAGCAGGGCGTCGTTGGCCCGGTAGGCGTCGCCGGCGGCGAGGAGCTCCAGCCCGGAGGCGTAGAGCGCCCGGGCGTCCCTCGCCCCGGCGCGGGAGGGTCCCGCCTGGGCGAAGGCCGGCGACGGCGCCGCGGACAGGACGGCGAGCAGGGCCAGGAGGAGCGTCCCGGCCGGGACCCGCGCCGCGGTCACGGCTGCCCGGGCGCCTCGGCCCGCCTCAGGATCTTGACGGCGCCTATCCGGTGGCCGTCCAT
>CAZNNA010000478.1:0-1913 GCA_964573825.1 uncultured Treponemataceae bacterium | reverse complement strand
CCTACGTACTGCCGCCCGGGGAGGAGCTCGAGGCCCGCCGCGCGCACCACGCCTTCCGCGACCCCGCCGGCGACTTCGTCTCCTACCTGACCATCTACAAGGCCTTCGTCGCGGCCAAGCACAAGGCCAAGTTCTGCGAGCGCTCCTACCTGGACGAGCGTACCATGCTGGAGATCGTGCGCATCAAGGAGCAGATAGAGCTCATCGTCCACGACCTGGGAGTGCCCATCGCCTCGGGCGGACCGACCGAGGATTATCTCTGCGCCGTGAGCCGGGGGCTCATCCAGTTCGTCTGCGCCCGCCAGGAGCGGGGGCTCTTCCGCACCCTCATGGGCGAGCGCGTCCAGATCCATCCCGGCTCGGTCATGTTCAAGGAGAACCCCGACTTCATAGTGGCCGGCGAGATCGTCCGTACCACGCGCATGTACGCCATGAGCGTCTCCCCGCTCCAGCGGCGCATGCTGGCCCGTATCTCTCCCATCGTCGCCGACACGCTGCTCCGCAAGTCCGCAGCCGAGCCGCCGGCCTACCCGGCGCCCGCCGCGGCCCGCGGCGCCAAGGGCCGGCAGGCCGACCAGCGGGGCGTCCCCGCCCAGGCCGAGCGCGGCGCGGGCAGGGAGCGCGACCGCCTTGAGGAGGCCCGCGACTTCACCAACAAGATTAAGCTGGGCGGCGAGGTCTTCGACCTGGTAGCGGAGAAGAAACGCAAGAAGGCCGTGCTCGAGTGGGAGCGCTTCTCCCGCGCCCGGGAGAACCTGCCCGCGGACGCCGGCCTCGCCTACAAGGGTATGCTCGGCGTGGTGGCCGTGGGCCATAAGCGGCTCATGGACGGGGAGAAGCTCGAGACTATTCTGCGCGTGGCCCACTGGCTGGATCCCGAGAACGACGTCAAGCGCGACTGGCCCAAGAAGCGGCAGTTCAACGTCAGCGACGACCTGCCGGGCCTCATAGCCGTGCTCGACAACGTGCTCAGGGCCTCCTACTGGAAGCCTAAGAACCCCGAGCTCGGCTTCGTGGCCATGTTCACCGATTCCGCGGGCACCTACTGGTTCCGCGTCTCCCGCGGCTTCCATACCGCCCTCAACGAGAGCGTGGCCAGCCTCGAGGCCCTGGTGGACGACATCTCGGAGCTGGCCACGCACGAGGAGAAGGAGCGCGTGGGCTCCCTCTACCGCCGCCTGTCGGAGTTCTTCGCCTAGGCCTCGCCGCGGGGCGCGCCGAGCGACGAGGCCCAGGGCGCCTAGCTCGACGAGCCGCGCCTTAGGACCCTGCCGGCCATCGCTCCGGTGTGCCGGCCGTCGTCCACGGCCAGGACGCCGTTGACGAGGACGGCTCGTATTCCCGAGGGGAAACGGTGCGGGTCGGCGAAGGTCGCCCGGTCGGCGACCGAGGCCGGATCGAGGACGACGATGTCGGCGTAGGCGCCCTCGGCCAGGCGGCCCCGGCCTGACAGCCCGAGGCGCGAGGCCGGCAGGGAAGTCATCTTCCGCACGGCCGCCTCGAGCGACAGCACGCCGCGCTCGCGGACGTAATGCCCGAGTACCCGGGGGAAGGTGCCGTAGGCCCTCGGATGGGGCTTCCCGCCGCTCATAGGGCCCTCGGGAGCCCGGGCCGTGGCGTCGGAGCCTACGCAGACGTGGGGACTCCTCATCACCGTCTCCACGTCCTCCTCGCACATGCTGAAGATGACGACCCCCACCGAGCCGCCGTCGGCCTCGAGCAGGCGGAAGGCCGTCTCGATGGGACCCGTTCCGAGCTCGCGGGATAGCTCTCGGACGCTCCTGCCCTCGGCCGACGCGTCGCCGCGGCAGCCGGCGATAACGATGCCGTCCCAGCCCTCGCGAGGGCCCTCCTCGGCGGTCTCCGGGCGCTTGACCGCGCCCTCCGCGCGGAGGCGTTCCCGGGGAGGTTCG
>CAZNNA010000477.1:0-1923 GCA_964573825.1 uncultured Treponemataceae bacterium | reverse complement strand
GTCTCCGCCCACGCGATTCCGGCCGGGAAGCATGTCGCGGCGAGGCTCACGGCGGCGAGGATCGCCGCCGCGGGGGGGATCGAGGCTAGCGCGTTCCGGCGTTTCATGGCTTCTCCTTGCGATACGCATACTTGCGAGCGGAGATTACATATCCGATGATAATGATATGCAGTCTAAAAAGGGAGCGCAAATTCTAGCGCGACGCGCGGCGGAGACCGCGGCCGTGGCGCTCGTACCTATAGTAGCCGGACTGGCCACCGGGGCGCGGGGCCCGGCGGCGCTGTTACCCTACGCACTGGTCTTTCCGTTCGTCGCCTCGTTCAGGGGCCTAGCCTGGTCCCTGGGCGCCGGTATCGTATCCTTATCCGTCGGCCTAGGCCTCTTCGCGGCGGGCCTAGGGCCGTCGCCCCTCGGCGACTTCGGCCCGGCCTCGGCCCTGGCGCTCCTCTCGTCGCTATCGCTCGCCTTCGGCATAGCCTACGTCCGCTCCACGCTTCGCGCGTACAAGGCCGCCTTCCTCAGGCGCTTCAGGAGACTCGTACGCGCCGAGCGCGCGGCCGCGAGGCGAGCCGCGGCCCTGGAAAGCGTCAACGGCGTCATCGAATCGCGTATCGCGTCCCAGCGGGAATCCATAACGCTGCTCCACGAGCGCGTTCGCAGATTGGCTACCCTGGACCTAGGCGGCTCGCTCGAGACGATACTCGAGACGGCCGCCCTGTTCACGGGCATGACCACCGGCTCGATATGGAGACCGAGCCCCGACGGCCGGACGCTCGTGCCCGTGGCCGTTCGGGGCTGGCCGATAGCCGAGGCCGGCGACGCGCCCGGAGCGAGCCTCGACGAGGCCGATGGGCTCGAGGCCCTCGAGATCGTACCCGCGGACGACGAGCGCGACGCGCCGGTCGTGCCGTACGCGACGACGCCCGGTGCGGCGACGATGCACGTGGCGGCGATGACGCTCGACGCGGCGACTACGGTCGAGGGTTACGTCCTTAGGAACGCCAAGCCCTTCTCGGCGCACATGCTCCTGGCCGACTCGGAATTCGACCGCTTCGCGTGCGACCGCTGCGTCATGGCCTATCCCGTCCTCGTAGGCTCGCGGGCCTGGGGCGTCCTGGCCGTCGAGGACCTGCCCTTCGAGCGGTACTCGCGCTATACCGAGACCATCCTTGCCATCCTCCTGAGCCTGGCCGAGCCCTACCTCAGGGCGACGCTGGCCAGGGACTCCCTGGAGGTCGGCGAGAGGCTGGATCCGGGCACCGGCTTCCCGGCCTTCGGCGCCCTGCCGCGGGCCCTCGAGGAGGGGATCGCCCGTTCCGAACGTGAGGGAGCGGCCATGGCCCTCGTCGTGCTCGAGATAGCCAACTGCGACGCGCTCGCGGGCTCGTGCGGGAGGATGGAACGCGACGCCTACTATCGTTCGCTCAGGGAGCTGGCGAGCCGTACCCGCGGGGTTAGCGTCCGGGCCTTCCATTACCGCGAGGATAACCAGGTAGCCTTGCTCGTGGACGGCCTCGACCGCGACGGAGCCTCGTACTTCTGCCTCGGTCTCCTATCGGACGCCGGCTCGGGTCGCCTCGGCATGGGAGGCGCCTCGGTACCCGTAGAGCTCAGGCTCGGCTTCTCGACGTCGGGGCATGGGAACGCCCGGGCCGATGACATGATACGAGTCGCCGACGCCATGCTCGCGGCGCAGAGAGGCTAGGCGATGTGGGACATCCGTAGGCTCCTGGCCTCAGAGACGGGTTTCTTCCCCCATACCCAGTCGCAGGCCTTGAAGGCCCTCGACGAGGGCATCCTCGGGCCGGAGTACTATATCCACATGGCCGTGGACCAGCGTCCCATACTCGAGGAACCCTGGGACCAGTGGGAGATCGATAGGCTCCTGGCGAAGCGCGACCTGGACGACGAGGCCCGAAGGGC
>CAZNNA010000476.1:0-1924 GCA_964573825.1 uncultured Treponemataceae bacterium | reverse complement strand
GGCGTAGCGCGAGGCCCTCGGATTGAGGCCCACGGCGCGGATCTGGTAGCCGATGGTCGTGCGCCAGAGGAAGACGTAGACGAGCGCGGCGAAGGCCAGGGCTACGAAGGCGCCCGTATGGAGCATGGTCTGGGGAATGAGCCGCGTCAGCCAGGACGTAGCGGGCAGGCGGGCCGTCTGGGCCAGGTAGGTCCCGGCCTTGATGCCTTCGGGATCCATCATGGGCCCCTGGAGGAGGTAGTTCATGAACTGGAGCGCTATAGAGTTCATCATGATGGTGCTGAGTATCTCGTTGACGTTGAAGCGGGCCTTGAGGAGGCCCGGGATGAAGCCCCAGAAGGCGCCGGCGATGAAGCCGGCTACCATGCAGGACGGTACGAGCAGGAACCTGGGCGCGTCCGGGAAGGTCAGCGCCATCCAGGTCCCGGCCAGGGCCCCGAGTATGATCTGCCCCTCGCCGCCCACGTTGATGACGCTGGCGCGGTAGGCTATGCATATGCCCAGGCCCACGAGGAGGAGCGGCGTTGCCTTGACGAGGCTCTGGGATAGGCCGTTAACGGAGCCGAAGGCGCCGCGGAACATGGCCCCGTAGGCCTCTACGGGGTCCGCCCCGAGCACGAGCAGGACGAGGGCGCTCAGGAGGAGGGCGACTACGACGCCCGCGAAGGGTATCAGGGTCCGCAGGGCGAAGGCGTATAGCTCGCCCTGCCGCGGCTCCCGCCCGCTTTTTTCTGATGATTGGTGGCGGTCAGCCATCGGTAGCCCCTCTCGTACGTCAGCGTTGCAGCGGTGCCCGCCGCGACGCCCTGGGGTCACCGCGACCGGGGTTAGCCGGATGAGCGCAATGGTAAAATGCTACGGCGCATTCGGGGAGGCGTCAAGCTTTTTTTAGGTTCACGTAGAATCGTAAAAGCCTCTCGGGTTAATCCGTATCGTGCTAGAATAGCGCAAGACAGATTAGCGAGGAGCTCGCGATGAGCGTGGTGAAGAACGTTCCGAAGAAGAATTTCGTGCTCTACCGAAGGATTCGCGAGCTGCTCGGCCATCGCGCCCTCTGGCTCGCCCTGCTCGTGGACGAGGCCGAGCGGCGGGGCCTGGAACCCGATTTCGCCCGGCCGGCGATCGGCCGCTGCGGCTGCATACAGGGAGCCGACCTTGCCGCGGGTACCGGGACGGAAGGCCTGGCGGCCCTACGCAAGCGGCTCTTCTCGGGGCTCGCCCTCAAGATCTTCGAGATGAGGATACTGGAATCGAACAGCGACCGCCTCTCAATCAATTTCCACTATTGCCCCCTCGTCGCCGCCTGGCAGCGGCAAGGTTACTCCGACGAGAGGATAGCCAAGCTCTGCGACCTGGCCATGGAGGGAGACAGGGGTATCGCCTCCAGTTTCGGCGCAAGGCTCGGACTCGGGAAGCTTATAGCCAAGGGCGACGACGTCTGCGAGCTGCGCTTCGAGCGCAGCGGGGCCGAGCCGGCCTCGCGATACTAGCGTCGCGAGGCGACCCTCGGAGGGAGGGGGAGGCTTCCCCCTCCCTCCCTTATCCCTTACTTCCTCTTGTAGTTCTTGATCTTGTTACGGATGTAGGCAGACAGCTCGTCCTTGTGCACGCGCTCCTGCTCCATGGAGTCGCGGTCGCGGACGGTGACGGTGCCGTTCTCCTTGGTGTCATAGTCGATGGTGACGCAGTACGGGGTGCCGGCCTCGTCCTGGCGGCGGTAGCGGCGGCCGATGGCTCCTGACTGGTCGTAGTCGGTGGCGTAGTCTTCCTTGAGGCCGGAGCGTATCTCCTGGGCCAGCTCGGCCAGGCCGTCCTTCTTCATGAGCGGCAGTACCGCTACGGTGACGGGGGCCAGCTCGGGGTGGAACTTCATGACGGTGCGCCAGTCGTCGTCGTTGCCCTTGTCGGCCACCTTCTCCTCCTC
>CAZNNA010000475.1:0-1937 GCA_964573825.1 uncultured Treponemataceae bacterium | reverse complement strand
CGGGGCCCTCGGCTACGCCTATGAAGCGCGGTTCGCAGAAGCCGCAATCCTCTATGTACGAGAGGCTCGCGGAGAAGTAGAGTCGCCAGGGCTCGCCGCTATACGCGTCGCCGCCGCCGTGGGCGCCGCCTTCCGTGTCGCCTCCGGGCGGTACCAGGCAGGGGTTGGACACCGCGTCTCCGAGCGCGGCGTCGCGCATCCAGCCGAGCGACGGCTCCACGAGTCGCCTCGGGGCGCTCCAGCTCAGCAGGTCCCGGCTTTCCGATACGGCCAGGGCGGAGCGCCAGCGGCGCCTGCCGGGCAGGGCGGTAGCGGCGAGCGCCAGCGGCGGGTACAGCTCGTAGTAGAGATAGTAGGTACCCCCCGAGCGACGGACGAAGGGTCTCATGGCGTTCCGGACGGCCAGGCCGAGGTGGTCCCAGGTTACGCCGTCGCCGGAGGCATAGCGGTGCACGCCCCAGGCGGAATGGGCGAAGAGGGCCCAGTTGCCGTCGGGCGTCTCCTCCGGGAATAGGAAGCTCGGATCGGCTATGACTGGCGATAGGAGGGGCGGCCCTATCAGGGGTTCTCCCGGGGCCGACCAGCGGAGCGCTAGGAATTCTGCTACGGTCATGTCTCCTAGTATACACGGGAAACAAGCCTGCATCGACCCGCGAGCGGCTAGAGGGTTGCATGAAAACTAAGTAAAAAAGCGGCTTATGATTGCAATAGGTGACTTTCTTTGCGCTCCGATGGCCTCATGGTCTATTGAAACGTTCCAGGGCGGGGTATATGATAGCCTCGCTCCGAGCGCCGGCCTTCGGCCTGGCGCTCGGGGCCGTATCCATATCCGTTTTGTGCGAGGTTTCTCCGTATGGTATCCCTTGGTATCAATATCGGCTCCTCGAGCCTAAAGCTCGTCCTGGCTGACGGCGACAAGGTCGCCTGGTCCGCCATCACGCCCCACGAGGGCGATTTCCACGCCGCCGTACGCAAGCTCATGAGCGAGCGCGACATACCCGCCGGCACTAAGGTGCTCGTCACGGGTAACGAGGGCCGCTACCTCTTCAACGCCGCCGGCACCCTCGAGCCGCTCTGCGTGGAGGCCGCCCTCAAGGCCTCCGGCCTCAAGGCCGACGCCGTGGCCAGCATGGGCGGCGAGGACCTCGTGGTCTACTCGCTGTCCGACTCCGGCAAGATAGTCAATAACTTCTCCGGTAATAAGTGCGCCTCCGGTACCGGAGAGTTCCTCAAGCAGCAGCTGGCCCGCATGGACATGACCCTGGCCGACATAGCCGAGGTTCCCGAGTCCGCCAGGGTGCTGTCCCTGTCCACGCGCTGCTCGGTCTTCATGAAGAGCGACTGCACCCACCGGCTCAACAAGCGGGAGGCGACCAAGGACGACATAGTCCTGTCCCTCTCGGACGTCATGGCCGTCAAGGTCGTGGACTTCCTGAAGCGGGCCAAGGTGCATTCCGGCAGGGTCGTCCTGACCGGCGGGGTCACTCTGAACCGCCACATCGTCCGCTTCATACGGCAGAAGGCCCCGGACATCGAGTTCCTCATTCCCCCCGTGGCCCCGGTCTTCGAGGCCTTCGGGGCCGCAGTCCTGGCCGCGCAGACCGGCACGCCCCTTCCCGCCGTGGATACGCTTCTTCAGCCCAACACCATACGCTTCGGCGCCCTGGGGGACCTGAAGGAGTGGCGGGGCAAGGTGCGCCGCTTCGAGAAGAGCGACGGGAAGGTGCGCGCCGACAGGACCTATATCCTGGGGGTGGACGGCGGCTCCACCACCACCAAGGCCTGCCTCATAGACGCCGAAACCGACGAGGTGGTGGCCAGCCACTACGGCCGCACCCACGGTGACCCCGTGAAGGCCCTGAAGGGCTGCCTCAAGGTCATCCAGGACAAGGTGGCGGCGGACACCGGCGATACCAAGGTGAACATCAAGCTCGTGT
>CAZNNA010000474.1:0-1944 GCA_964573825.1 uncultured Treponemataceae bacterium | reverse complement strand
GAGCAGGATACCGGGACACAGCAGATCAACCAGGCCATAGCCCAGCTCGATACGGTGATACAGCAGAACGCCTCCATATCGGAAGAGTTCAGCGCCACGAGCGAGGAGATAGCCAGCCAGGCGGCCATGGTCGCCGAGACCACGGGAGACCTAGCGGCCCAGGCCACCAGGCTCGACCAGGCCGTGGCCTTCTTCAGGCTCGGGACCGAGGGACGAACGTCGCGCGAGGCCCCGAGGCGCCTCCCGGCCCAAGGGAGCGAGGCTCGGAACCGCCCCGGTCGTCAGGCCTCCGCTCGTCCGGCCTCCAGCCAACCGTCCCAAGCGCAGCCTGCCAAGGCGCTCCCGGCCCCGGAAACCCAGAAAAAGACCGAAAAAACGCGCTCGACCGGCATAACGCTAAGGAAATCCGACGCGCGATCCACTACGATTAAGGATGAAGACTTCATAGAGTATTAGAAGCCTGTAGCCATACCGAGGAGGACGAGGTCATGAAGAGCAAGATGTCGATACGGTTTAAGCTTTCGCTACTCCTATTGGCGCTTCTCGTGGGCGTTATCGCCATAGTGGCGATAACCGTTTTCTCGAGCTACTCCAATCGCCTGGACATCCAGCTCGAGGAGGCGAGCGCCGCCAAGATGGACGCGGCCGCCGCCAAGATAGACTCCTGGCACCTCGTCAACGCCCAGAACGTCAAGACGCTCCGCAACGAAGCGCTCCATCGGATCGACAACATCAAGACCATCCTCCCGTCGCTCATCAAGGGCGTCAAGGACGACCCGTCCCTGTCGGCCATGTACTTCTGCGACGCGCTGTCGTACCAAGAGGGCGGCATCTGGATCGAGTCCAGCGGCTGGGTTCCTCCCGCCGATTGGGATCAGTACAAGCGCGGCTGGTTCCTCAACGCCATGAAGAGCAAGGAACCGGCCCTGACGGCTCCCTATATCGACGGCATCACCGGCAAGCTCGTGGTCACCGTCGCCGTGCGCATAGACGACGCCGCGGGCAAGACGCGGGGCGTCGTCGGCCTCGACGTGCTCCTGACCACGGTAGAGATGATACCCAAGATCCTCAAGCTGACCGACAACGGTAAGTCGTACCTCTTGGACGGAGAAGGACTCTATATTACGGCCGAGAAGGAGGAAGACGTCCTCAAGGCGAACTACTTCGAGGCCGCGGGGCGGAAGGCCCTGCTCGCCGAGCTCAAGGGCTCGGACTTCGCCTTCGAGCTGGATAAGCGAGCGGGTACCTACGTAGCCGCCAAGCGCATGGCCGCTACGGGCTGGATACTCGTCTCGCAGGGCCCGCTTTCCGATATCTACGGCCCCCTCTACCAGTTCATAACGACGCTCATCGTCATTGCGGTGGTGGCCCTCGCCATAGGCGGCGTCGTCGTATTCTTCGTCGCCTCCTCCTTCGCCAAGCCCATACTCTCCATGAACGCCGCCGCCCTGGGGCTCGCCGCCGGCGATCTTAGGGTCAGGCTCGACGAGAAGGTCCTGTCGCGCGGCGACGAGATAGGCACGCTCGCGGCCTCCATGCGAGACACCATAGTCAAGCTGGTCGAGGTCGTATCGGAGGTACAGTCCACCGCCACCCAGGTAGCGGCCGGGGCGGACGAGATGTCCACCGCGGCGCAGCAGATGGCCACGGGCATAGCCGGAATAGCGGACTCGAGCCAGCAGCTGTCCCAGGGCGCCACGGAGCAGGCCGCCAGCGCCGAGGAGGTTTCCGCCAGCGTCGAGGAGATGGCCGCCAATATCAAGCAGAACGCCGACAACTCCTTCCAGACCGAGAAGATAGCGACCAAGGCCTCGGGCGACGCCCGCGAGGGCGCCAGCGCCGTGGCGGAGACCGTGGTGGCCATGCGCCAGATAGCGGAGAAGATAGGCATCATCGAGGAGATAGCCAGGCAGACCAACATGCTGTCCCTCAACGCCAGCATAG
>CAZNNA010000473.1:0-1952 GCA_964573825.1 uncultured Treponemataceae bacterium | reverse complement strand
CCGGCGGCATCATCACCGAGGAGTTCCTGGATAAGCCCATCGACTACGAGAGCCTCACCGCCCTCGGCTCGATGATGGGCTCGGGCGGCCTCATCGTCATGGACGAGGACGACTGCGTCGTCGACGTGTCGCGCTTCTACATGGAATTCTGCGCCGACGAGTCCTGCGGCAAGTGCTCGCCCTGCCGGATCGGCACCAACCAGATGCACGCCATACTCGTCAAGATCACCAAGGGCCAGGGAACGCTCGAGGACCTCGAGAAGCTCGAGAAGATCGGCCAGGCCATGCGAAGGGCCGCGCTCTGCGGGCTCGGCCAGACCGCCCCGAACCCGACCCTGTCGACCATCAAGCGCTTCAAGGAAGAGTACCTGGCGCACATCAACGACAGGACCTGCCCGTCCGGCAAGTGCAAGGACCTGGTCGTCTATAGCATCGACAAGGCCAAGTGCATAGGCTGCAGCCTCTGCGCCCGCAAGTGCCCGGTCAACTGCATCTCCGGCGACAAGACGCAGAAATTCACCATCGACGCCTCGAAGTGCATCAAGTGCGGCGAGTGCTTCAAGGCCTGCAAGTTCAGCGCCGTCGTGAAGAAGTAAGGAGTAGGCCCCATGGTCAACGCCAAGATAAACGGAATCCCCGTTCAGGTCGCCGAGGGAACCACCATCCTCGACGCGGCCGAGAAGGTAAACGTCCGCATACCCACGCTATGCTACAACGACGACCTGCCCCCGTGGGCGGCCTGCGGCATCTGTATCGTCAAGGTCGAGCGCAACCCCAAGATGCTCCGCGCCTGCTGCACCCCCATCGAGGAGGGCATGAGCGTCATCACCCACGACCCGGAGATAGTCCAGGTCCGCAAGACCGTCATCGAGCTCATCCTGTCCACCCACCCGGACGACTGCCTCCAGTGCCCGCGCAACGGCTCCTGCGAGCTGCAGACCCTGGCCGCCGAGTTCGGCATACGCGAGCAGCCCTTCGAGAAGCGCCTGCGCGACCTGCCCATCGACTGCTCTACCGGCTCGCTGATCCTCAACCCCGACAAGTGCGTGCGCTGCGGCCGCTGCGTGCTCGTGTGCCAGCAGATGCAGAACGTCTGGGCCATAGAGTTCCTCGGGCGAGGCGAGAGCACCCGCATAGCCCCCGCGGCCGACGTGGCCCTGGCCGACGGCCCCTGCATCAAGTGCGGCCAGTGCTCGGCGCACTGCCCCGTGGGCGCCATCTACGAGAACGACCAGACCAAGGAAGTCTGGGACGCGCTCATGAAGGGCGGCGATGAGGCCAAGACCTGCGTCGTGCAGATAGCCCCGGCCGTCCGCGTGGCCCTCGGCGAGGAATTCGGCCTGCCTCCCGGCACCGTCCTCACCAAGAAGATCTACACGGCCCTGCGCCGCCTCGGGTTCGACGTGGTCTTCGATACGAACTTCGCGGCGGACCTCACCATCATGGAGGAGGGCACCGAGTTCGTTAAGCGCTTCACCGACTTCGCGGCCGGCAAGAACAAGGAGCTCATGCCCCTCATCACCTCCTGCTGCCCGGCCTGGGTGGACTACATGGAGAAGTACTACGAGGACATGATCCCCAACTTCTCCACCGCCAAGAGCCCCATGCAGATGATGGGCGCCATGATCAAGACCTTCTGGGCCGGCCAGGCCAAGGTCGATCCCAAGCGCGTCTATTCCGTGGCCGTCATGCCCTGTACCGCCAAGAAGTGGGAAAGCGACCGCAACAAGGACATGTTCAGCTCGGGAGAGCGCGACGTCGACGTGGTCCTGACGACCCGCGAGCTGGCTCGCATGATCAAGCAGGCGGGCATAGACCTCGTCAACCTGCCCGAGGAAGAGGCTGACAGCCCGATGGGACCGTACACCGGCGCCGGCACCATCTTCGGCGCCACCGGCGGCGTCATGGAGGCGGCCCTGCGCTCCGCCTACTACCTGATCACCAAGGAAGAC
>CAZNNA010000472.1:0-1995 GCA_964573825.1 uncultured Treponemataceae bacterium | reverse complement strand
CGCGCGCCGTCACCTACGCGGGCTAGGCCTCCGCGAAGGCGGGAAGGCCCAGGCGCGCTAGGGTCTCGGGCAGGGGCTCGCCGGTCTCTTCGTTCCAGCCGAGCTCGCGCCGGTACAGCCTGACCATGTCGGCGAGGGGTACCGTCTTGCCGGCCAGGGGGCCCCGCGCCAGGGGCGGGTCTCCGTAGAGACGAGGGTGAGCCGGGCCGAGGGGCGCGCGGCCCCTGGCGGCGTCCGCCCGGCGCTCGCGGGCCCCGAAGGCGGCGCGGGCGGTCTGGATTCGTCGCCCTGCCTCCATCCATTCGTCGGGAGTCCGGGGCTCGCCCGTTACGGCGTCCAGGTACTCGAAGAGCCTCCAGTGCTGCAGTCCCACGGTCAGGGCGAAGAGGCAGGAGCCGGTGGCGTCCAGGAGCTGCTTGACGCAGGCCCCGGCCACCGACTTGAGGGCCTCCTCCCGCTCGGCCCGGTACTCCCTGGACTTGGCGTAGGGACGCGTCACGGGCGGCGCCCAGCTGACGGACTCCCAGAGGTGGGAGACGTTGTAGTAGACGCCCGCGGATATCGTGTGGCGGCCCGGCGTCGGGTCGGCGGCGAAGGCGACGGCCATCATGGGGTCCATGCGCCCGTCGTGCATGCCCGGCTCCTGCCCGCCCGCGTGCACGGCGTAGGCCTCGGCCCCGCGGCCTATGCGCCGGGCCGCCCGGGCGACGCCGTCGGCCAGGACGTCCCCGAGGCCGCGGCGCTCGGCCATCATCGTTAGGAGGGCTACGACCGCCTCCGCGTCGCCCCAGCGCAGGGCCAGTCCGCCCGCGTCGGCCTCGGTAAGGATACCGCGCTCGAAGCACTCGAAGGCGAAGGCTATCGTCGAGCCCGCGGGGATGGTATCGAGCCCCGAGCGGTTGCAGATATCGTTGCAGCGGAATATCGCGTCGAGGTCGTCCGCGAGGAGCAGGGGGCCGAAGGCGCAGCAGGTCTCGTACTCCGGCTTGTGCATGTGGCTGCCCGAGCCCGTGCCCGCGGCGTCGCAGATACCGCCGCAGCCTATGACGCAGGAATAGCAGCGGTACTTCTTGGTCTCGCGTTCCCGTATCCTATCGGGATTGAGCCTTCGGTAGCGTCCGGGGCCGTAGTCCTTGACCGAGCCGCCCCAGTTGCGAACCGGGGAGTCGCCGTTGACGATGCCCGCAGTGTTGTTGTAGACGGTGCCCCATTTCTTGAGTATTGCCGAGGCCAGGATACCGTCGACGGGCACGACCGTCTTCATGCCGAGCATGCGGCCCATGAGCGGCATGAAAGACCCCGTCATGACGCGCGGAAGGTTGATGCCGCCGACCTTCTCGGCGAAGCCCTTGGACAGCGCCTTGACCCTGGCCGGGTCGGCGCAGGGTATGGCCTTGCCGCCGGTGAGCGCTATGGCCTTGAGGCGCTTGGAGCCCATCACCGCGCCGACGCCCGACCGGGCGGCGTAGCGGCCGCCGTCGTTCGATATGCCCGATATGAGCGATAGGCGCTCGGCCGCGGGCCCTATCGTCGCCACCGCCGGTTTCTTCTTGCCCTGCCAGGCCGCGACGAGGCGCTCCTCGGTCTCCACCGCGTCCAGGCCCCGGTAGGCCGAGGCCTCGACGAGCCTCGGTCCCTTCTCGTCGGCCACGAAACAGACCGGCTCGGGCGATATGCCCTTGAACACTATGCCGTCCCAGCCGCAGCGCTTTATCTCCGGCGACAGCGTGCCCCCGCAGTTGGCGTCGCCCCAGCCGCCGGTCAGCGGCGACTTGCAGGAGACCGACCAGCGGCCCGTCATCAGCGAGCCCGAGCCCGTGAGGAGCCCGCTCATGAAGGCGAGCGCGTTGTCGGGGCCCAGGGGATCGGCCCCGGGCGGTATCAGCTCGGAGAGGAGCCGTACGGCTAGGCCTACGCCGCCGAGGTAATCGCGGTATATTCCCGGCGCTATCGGGCGCTCCTCCATGGAGCCGCTCCCGAGGTCGACGATCAGTA
>CAZNNA010000471.1:0-1996 GCA_964573825.1 uncultured Treponemataceae bacterium | reverse complement strand
CCCTGCTTAGGTAGGGCGAGAGGCCGCTCGTCCCGTCCCGGGCGGGGTCGTCGCGATCCTCGCCGTCGCGGTCGAGTCGTTCCTCGACGAAGCGGCTAAGCGCCTCGCGGGCGGCCGCCGGGCCGGGAGGCGGACCGAAGGCCTCCCGGGGCCCGGCCTCGCCGAAGGGCGCGGCCGGTGCGGTAGGCGGGGGGAGCGCGCTAAGGGCGCCGGGACGGCGCGGAGCTGCGCGGGCGGGGACGGGCAGGGGCGGGATGGGCCTCCCCGCGTACCAGGAGACCGCGGCCTCGGCCTTGGGCCTGAAGGTGCGGGCGGCCCACTCGCGGCGGTCCGAGGCTACGGCCTCGGGTATCACCGACTCGCCGTCGACTTCCAGAGCCAGCGTCCCGGCCGTCGCGGCCAGCCGAGCGGCCGAGGCAATGGCCTCACGCGCCGGGGAGCGGTCCGCGACGACGAGGGCGGCCCCGTCGACCAGGTCGCGCGGTACCGAGGAGCCCGGCTCGAGAACGGCGGTGAAGCCCATGCCCGCGTCCGTAAGCTCCGCCTCGAGCTCGCCGAGCCCGGCCAGGCGCCATCGGCGCAGCCGCCCTGGCTCGCCCGCGGGAGCGCCGTCGACGTAGGCTACCTCGAGCGGCAGCCCCAGGCGATCGGCCTCGCTGGCGGCGTACCAGAGCGCGTGGTTGGCCCGCGCCCGGGGGGCGGAGCGCATGGCGTAGAGTACGTGGGCGGCCCTGGCCCGAATCGGCTCCGCGTTGAGCGGGCGCAGTCGTTCGGGATCAATCATCGAGCCTCCTCCGAGCGAGCCTAGAAGGCCCGGCTCGTCATTGAACAAGCGTACCGATCCGGGGTACATTCGCGCCATGCAGGACATCGCCCGTACCCGTAACTTCTGTATCATAGCGCATATAGACCATGGCAAGTCTACGCTCGCCGACCGTTTCATCGAGCGGGCCAAGATCATCGACGAGCGCAAGCTCCAGGCCCAGATGCTCGATAACATGGACATAGAGCGCGAGCGCGGCATTACCATCAAGAGCCAGGCCGTGGCGCTATCGTATACGGCCAAGGATGGGCTCGAGTATACGCTCAACCTCGTCGATACCCCGGGGCACGTGGATTTCTCCTACGAGGTATCCCGAGCCATCAGCTCCTGCGAGGGCGCCATACTGCTCGTCGACGCCACCCAGGGCGTCGAGGCGCAGACGCTGTCTAACATGTACATGGCCCTGGAGCACGACCTGGAGATCCTGCCCGTCATCAACAAGATAGACATGCCGGCGGCCGATATCGACGAGGCCCGCCACCAGATCAGCCACGACCTGGGCCTGGACGGCGACGAGGCGCTCTGCGTCTCCGGCAAGATGGGCCTCGGCATCGACGAGCTCCTCGAGGCCATCGTGGCCCGCGTGCCCGCTCCCAAGGGCCTGCCTTCCGACCCGCTCAGGGCGCTCATCTTCGATAGCCACTACGACCCCTACCGCGGCGTCATCGTTCACGTACGCCTCTTCGACGGCTCCATACGGCCGGGCATGAGGATCCGCCTCATGAACAACGACGCCGAGTACGAGGTCGAGGAGACCGGCCGCTTCAAGCTCAGCCTGGCCAAGAACGACGGCCTCTCGGCCGGCGACGTGGGCTACTTCATAGCGGGCATCAAGACTGTCTCGGACGTTCGGGTGGGCGACACGGTCACCGAGGCCGCGCGGCCCGCCCCGGAGGCCCTGCCCGGCTTCCGCGAGGTCAAGCCCGTCGTCTATAGCTCCATCTACCCCATGGATACGGCCGACTACGACGAGCTCAAGATAGCCATGGACAAGCTCAAGCTCAACGACGCCTCGCTCATCTTCGATAAGGATAGCTCCGCCGCCCTCGGCTTCGGCTTCCGCTGCGGCTTCCTCGGGATGCTTCACCTGGAGGTCGTCCAGGAGCGCCTCGAGCGCGAGCACGGCCAGTCCATCATCATGACGGCCCCGAGCGTACGCTATCGCCTGACCAT
>CAZNNA010000470.1:0-1999 GCA_964573825.1 uncultured Treponemataceae bacterium | reverse complement strand
GCCTTCCTTCATGGAGACGTCGGCGGGTACGATGTTCGCGGGCATGGCGGCCATCATGGCGAAGGCCAGCTCGGCGACGGCGACGCTCGAGGCCTCGGGCGTATTGACGACGGTGATGCCCTTGGATTCGGCGTACGGTACGTCTATGGTGTCGACGCCGACGCCGCCGCGGATGACGAACTTGAGCTTAGGAGCCTTGTCTATCATGTCCTTGCCGACCTTGGTCTTGGATCGGACGATGACGATCTCGGCCTCGGCTACGCGGCCTAGGTCCTGGGTGACCTCTCCGAAGGCCTCGAGGCGCTTGGGTAGATCGGCCTGGAACGCGTCAGCGAGCAGTATGAGCATTGAACCCTCCTTATTTCTCGTAGGCCCGGCTCCGCGCTTTCGGCGAAGGCTCTCCCCGGGGGCGCGCGCTCCCGATAGGCGAGTCTCTGCCATGATACGAAATGCGTAGAGATGGGTCTTCGATGTATCTTAGCATTCCGGGCGGGCTTGTCAAGCCGAGCCCGGGGCCCGCGCGGAACCTAGGCCCCGGTCGGAGCCTACGGCGAGGAGTCGACGCCTAGGGCCGCGGCCAGCTCCAGGGCCGAGGCCTCGAGCTCGGCTCGCCTCTTATGCGATACGGAGTCGAGCATGTAGCCCTGGCCGTCCTTGAGCTCGAGGATGAGGCGAGCCTGCGACCCCAATGGTAGCTTGTCGAGAGCCGGCCGGGCCGTCTGGTCGAGCGCGCCCTTGATGAAGGTCTCCACGCGTATGGACGCCACCTCTTCGGTCGCGAAGCGCGGCCCCCGGTGGAGGAAGACGAGCCCCATGCGCGCCTGGCAGGTACCCCCGGCCGTATCGAAGATCCAGCGTTCCTCGTAGAGGGCGGCGAAGATGGATATGCCTAGGAGTATCCATCCGGGCAGGCCCGTGCCGCCCGCGACGACCATGGCCAGGGCCACGACGCCGAGGATACAGGCCGCGGTTATCCGATACCAGAGAGGGATGCCGTAGGTCAGCGTGGCGCCGGAGCGGCGCAGCGATAGGCGGATCTGCATGGCGCGACTATAACCGCTCCGCGCCGAGCGGGCAAGCGCCCTTGCCGTCGCGAAGCGAGCCGGGCTAGAGTCGGCGCATGAGAATGCGTCTCGCGCCGCCCTTGCTCGCCGTTCTGCTCGCCGTGCCCTGCCTCTCTTCCCGGGCCGATGAAACGCCTTCCGTCTACTCGCCTAGCGCGGCCCGGCGAGGCGAGCCCCTCTTCGCGACCTTGTCGCCGTTGCCGAGGGGCGGTTCGGCGGGTGACGTCGCGCTCAGGCTGGTCTACGCCGACGGCTCCGAGGGCCCGGCGCTGCCGGGCGTAACGCTTATCCAGGCGGAGCGGGGCGCTTCGTATCCCGGGGGCAGGCCCGTGCGCGGCGCCGGGCCCTCCGCCCGGGAGCCGATCCTGAGAGAGGCTGTCTTCCTGCTCTCCGTGCCCCTGCGCGCTCCCCTCGGCCAGGCAGCGCTCGTCGCTACCGGCGCGGGCGGCGTCGAGCTCTGCCGCTCTCCCCTATCCGTGCGCGACAGGAAATTCTCCACGCAGGACCTGTACCTGGACGAGGCGCTCACGAGGCTACGCACGGAGCCCGATCCGGCGAAGGCCGAGCAGGCGCGGCGGTTCCAGGCTCTCCTGGCCACGATCGACCCGGAGGCCGCGTTCCTCGACGGAGGCTTCATCCTCCCCGTGGAAAGCCGGCGGAGAACGACGCTCTTCGGGCTCAGGCGGCGCTACCTCTACTCGGACGGCGGCGTCGACGTGACCGACCATAACGGCATCGACTACGGTAGCCCCAAGGGCTCCCCGGTGGTCGCCTGCGGCCGGGGGCGCGTCGCCATGGCCGAGGACAGGATAGTGACCGGCAAGACCGTCGTACTCGAGCACCTGCCGGGCGCCTATACGATCTATATGCACCTCGACGCGATGGCCGTCGAGCCCGGTACCGTGGTCGAGCGCGGCCGGCTCATCGGCACGGTG
>CAZNNA010000469.1:0-2017 GCA_964573825.1 uncultured Treponemataceae bacterium | reverse complement strand
AGCTTAATGCTCAGGTCCTCGGGGTTCATGCGGCCGTGATCCTTGACCACCACGAAGTGGATGTACTCGACCTTGGGCTCCAGTACTATGAGCACCGATACCGCGTCGAGGAGCGGGCGCAGGATGACCGGTACGTTCTTCTTGTCCAGGAGGGGTTCCTCGCCGGTCATGGTGCAGGAGTACCATACCTCCAGGTTGCGCTCCTTGGCGAAGGCGGCTATCTGGGCGAACTGGGCGGGGTCGGCGCGGGCGAAATCGTAGCCGTCGGCTATTATGGCGTCGGCGTCGAAGCCTCCGTCGACTATCATGGCCCTGAGGGACTTGAGGATCTGCTCGGTGCTCACGCCTTCCTGGTTAAAGTTCATGATCACCCGGTTCTTCATCAGCTCGTCGTGCACGGTGGCGTACTCGTCGAGGTTCTTGCGCTTGGCAACCTCGGTGAAGATGTTCTCGTACCAGGAGATGACGTAGCTCGTATGAGTCGTGAACGAGACGTGGATGACCTTCTTGCCCTGCATGAGCTTATCCAGGGCCAGCTGGACCAGGACGCTCGTCTTGCCGATGCCCTTGCGGCTCGCGATCACGCCGATATTGCCCGCCTTGAGGCCGCCCTCGATACCGCGCTCGAGGATGCGCACCGGGCTCTTCTTGATCAGCTCCTCTTTAAGCATGGGATCTCCTTACGCTGTCGTTGATGGTGTTGAGAGTCGATTAGCAACGCTGGACTGCGGCCCCGGCGGGGCCGCGACGGGTGTATCACGCTTTTCAGTATACGGCCAAATCCCCGTAAACGCAAACGGGCCGGAATCGATCCGGCCCGCCTGTCGGTTACCTACCCTGTTCCTTCTTGCGCTTCTCCTCGTACTCCTTGCGGAGCTGCTCGGAGACGCTCGTCGGCACCTTGCCGTACTTGAGGAATTCCATGGAGAACTCGGCCTTGCCCTGGGTCATGGACCTGAGCACCGTCGAGTAGCCGAACATCTCGGACAGCGGGACCTCGGCCTCCACGCGGCAGAAGGACGCCTCCTCGGTGCTCGCGGTGATGAGGCCGCGGCGCTGGTTGATGGAGGCGAAGATGTTGCCCTGGAACTCCGCGGGACCCTCGGCGACGACCTTCATGATGGGCTCCAGGATCACCGGCTTGGCCTTCTCGTAGGCGTCCCGGAAGCAGCCTATGGCGGCCATCTGGAAGGCGATGTCGGAGGAGTCCACGGGGTGGCTCTGGCCGTCGTTTATGACGCAGCGGATGTTGACCACGGGGAAGCCGATGAGGGAGCCCTTCTTGGCGGCTTCCTTGAAGCCCTTATCGCAGGACGGTATGTACTCGTTGGGGATGGCGCCGCCCTTGACGCTGTTGACGAACTCGTAGACCTGGCCCTCGATAGGCTCCATGTAGCCCGCGACGCGGCCGTACTGGCCCGAGCCGCCGGTCTGCTTCTTGTGCGTGTAGTTGAACTCGGCGCGCTGGCTGATGGCCTCGCGGTAGGCCACCTGGGGCATGCCCGTCGTGACCTCGCACTTGTACTCGCGGCGCATGCGCTCGATGTACACGTCCAGGTGCAGCTCGCCCATGCCCTTGATGATGGTCTGGTTGGACTCCGGGTCCACGTAGGTCTGGAAGGTCGGGTCTTCCTTGGTGAAGCGGTTGAGGGCCTTGGACATCTGGTCGGCGCTCTTCTTGTCGGCCGGCTCGATGGCCAGGGAGATGACCGGGTCCGGGACGAACATGCTCGTCATGGCGTAGTTGACCGCCGGCGAGCAGAAGGTGTCGCCGGAGGCGCACTCGATGCCGAAGAGGGCCACGATGTCGCCGGGCGCTCCCTCGGTGATATCCTCCATGGACGCCGCGTGCATGCGCACCAGGCGGCCCACCTTGAACTTCTTGCGGGCGCGGGTATTGAAGAGCTCGGAACCCTTCTTTAAGGACCCCTGGTAGATACGCACGTAGGTCAGCTGACCGTAATGGCCGTCCTCGAGCTTGAAGCCCAGGGCGACGGTCGGGAGCTTCTCGTCGGCG
>CAZNNA010000468.1:0-2017 GCA_964573825.1 uncultured Treponemataceae bacterium | reverse complement strand
GAATCCGCCGAGGCCGGCCCCGCCGCCTACGGTGGCGACGACGAGCGCTAGGAAGAGCGCGCCGCCCGAGACTGACAGGGCGACGCGCGTGGCGATGTTTAACGTAGATGCCTTACGAGACCTATCCAAGGGTATCCGCTCCGATCATTACTCCCAGTATCGGCGCGTTGTCATAGGAGGAATAGGCCGAGGATGCCGGCGGGCACGAGGTAGGCGGCGAACCAGCCAAGCCGACCCTTGCGGACGAGCGGCATGAGGAGGCGGAGCGAGGCGATCCCGGTCAGGAAGGCCACGACGGAGCCCGAGGCCAGGGAGAGCGGGGCCACGGTCCCCGCGAGGGCCACCGCGTCGCCTAGCTTCAGGATAAAGGCTCCGAGTATGGCGGGGATGGCCAGCAGGAAGGATAGCTCGCCGGCGACGCCGCGCTCGAGTCCGGAGGCCAGGCCGGCGCTTATGGTAATGCCCGAGCGGCTGATGCCGGGGAGCACGCCTATGCCCTGGGCTATCCCTACCACGACGCCGCGCCGGAGGCCCATGGTCCCGTAGGTAGCCGTACCGGGCTTGCGCCTCGAGGCGAGGACGAGAATGGCGGCGGTCGCCAGGAAGAAGCCGGAGACGAGGCGCGGGGCGCCGGAGAAGTCTATGCGGTCGAGCCCGAAACCTATGATGGCGGTAAGCAGCGTCGCGACTATGGCCGGGGGCACCAGGGCGAGGTTCTCCGCGTCGGCCTCGCCGTGGCGGCGCGCGACCCAGCGGGCCATGGAGATGATTATGCCGAAGACGCGCCGCCTGAAGACTACGACGATGGAGGCCAGCGTCGCCAGGTGCAGGACGACGTCGAAGAGGGCCGGCACCTCCGCGAGCCCCATGAGGTCCTTGAAGAGCAGGAGATGGCCGCTCGAGGATATGGGCAGGAATTCAGCGACGCCCTGGAAGAAACCGAGTATGCAGGCCTGGATGATGGTCATGTCGTCCCCCGGGGGCGGACTATAGCACGACCGCCCGGGCTCATCAACGAAAGGCTGGCCACCGTGACGTAAACGTCATCCCGGCGGGCGGGGCGGGGGCCCTCGAAGCGACGGAAGGCCTTGAAAGCTAGCCGTTTTATCAATATTGTAAGGTGACGACGTTTTGGCGATTCTCCGAGGATACGATCCGTACGGCCCCCGCCCGTCGAATACCGCATACGCAAGGATGGATATCTATGGTTATTGAGAAGGACAGGGTCGTCTCTATCGAGTATCTCCTCAAGGACGATAAGGGCCAGCGCATCGACGGCTCCGACGGCGAGCCGCTCGAGTACCTGCATGGCAACGACAACCTCATAGCCGGCCTCGAGAAGCAGCTCGAGGGCAAGAAGGCCGGCGACAAGCTGAGCTGCGTCATAGCGCCCGAGGACGCCTACGGTACGCACGACGAGGAGATGGTCTTCACCGTCGCCAAGGGCGACTTCGCCGAGCCCAGGAAGATCGAGGTCGGCATGCAGTTCCAGGCCCAGCAGGAGGACGGCGTCCACGTCGTCACCGTGGTGGGCGTCGAGGGCGACAAGGTCAGGATCGACGCGAACCACCCGCTCGCGGGCAAGACGCTGCACTTCGACGTCACCGTCCGCGACGTCCGCGAGGCCAGCGCTGAGGAGCTGGAGCACGGCCACGTGCACGGCGACGACGATTGCGGCTGCGGCTGCGGCTGCGGTTGCGGCGACGACGGCTGCGGGGACGGCGACTGCGACGACGAAGGCGGCTGCGGCTGCGGGCATTGCCACTGAGAACGCGCGGCCGGAGCCTCCGCGTCCGGCCGCTCGACCTCGTCATAATCCTGGCGTCGGCGGCTGCCTTCGTCGCCTCGGCGCTAGGCGTCTACGGCAACGCAGGGCCGTCGTCCCTCGTCGTGTCGGGCGAGGCGGGCGAATGGCTCTATCCCCTATCCGTGGACAGGACCGTGTCGGTACCCGGCCCCCTGGGAGAAACCGTCATACGCATAGAGGACGGGGGAGCCCGTATCGTCGACTCCCCCT
>CAZNNA010000467.1:0-2022 GCA_964573825.1 uncultured Treponemataceae bacterium | reverse complement strand
GAGCGAGGCGGAGCAGTCTACCTGCCCTCCGCCGATCGCCAGTGTATCGCAAACGGCTAAGCGCCGGAAGGGCTAAGCGCTCGTACGTGAGGAAGGCTCGCTTGATACCGTATATGGGCATATGCTAGTATTCCGCGAGGAGCCTCGCATGGAACCGTCCGACGAAGGGGAGGCCGCCTACTCCGGCCCCATCCTGTACTATACCGAAGCGGTCATAGACCATTTCACCAACCCGCGTAACGTCGGGGAGCTGCCGCCGGCCGAGGTGGACGGCTACGCGCGCATCGGCGATCCCGGCTGCGGCGACGAGATGGATCTGTGGATATCCGTGCGCTACGGGCGCATAGCCAATATCGGCTTTAAGTCCTACGGTTGCCCGGGGGCAATATCGACGAGTAGCATGCTGACGGTGCTCGCCGACGGCAAGACGCTGGAAGAGGCTCGCCTCATCAGCGACGACGACGTCGTCAACGCGCTCGGCGGCATACCGGAGAACAAGCAGCACTGCTCGCTCCTGGGAGTGCAGGCCCTGCGCGCCGCCCTCGACGATTACGAGCGGCGCCGCAAGGCTTGATCGCTTATTTTAAACCTTAAGGAAATCGATCCGGGAGAAGTCTATCTTACCCTCGTGGCCGACGAGATCCGCGTCGGCGTGAACGTATTCTATCTTGCCGTCCTTGCCTCGGCAGCTCACTATGACGGGCGTCCGCGGGTTCAGTGCGAGCGGGCTGAGGCCCGTATCTTGGCTTTCATGCGTGCCTGCCGGACTAGTGGTCGCAGCTATTGGCGCCGGTGACGAGGCTCCCGTTCAGGTACAGCTCGGCTATCGGGGTGCCCGCAGGAGCAGTCTTGATGACGATACCAGCGGCCTTGAGACCCGCCGCTGCCTTGGGGCCGATCTCGGGAGCCCATACGACGTTGACGCCCTTGTCTGCCAGGAACGAGGCCGCGCCCGTTCCCGCCCCGTGCTCCGAGGCCATGCCCTCGTTCTCGAATAGCGTCGTCGTTCCAGCGTCGGTGTCCAGGATGGCGAACCGCTCCGCCCTCCCGAAGACCGACGCTACGGTCGCGCCGTCGCTCGTCGGTACAGCGATCTTCATGGTTTCTCCTCCATCGTTCGTATGGTGGCTATGACGGCGTCGAGCGCCGCCCTGATCTCGTCTCCTGCTCGCCCCTCGAGCTCGGCCCAGGTCTTGCCCGACTCTTCCGCGGAGCGGAGGGCCGGGTCGAAGCGTATCTGGGCTAGGAGGTCGATGCCTGCCTTGGAAAGGAGCGCCCGCGCCTTCTCGTCGATCGCTACGTCGAGGCCGGCCTTGTTAACGATGCCTATCATGGGTCTGCCCATGCCCGTGGCCAGCTCGACGAGGCGAGCCGCGTCGCGGATGCCCGAGGCGCTCGCCTCTACTATGACGACGAGGAGGTCGCAGCCGCTCAGCGAGGCTATTACGGGGCAGCCTATGCCGGGCGGAGCGTCGACCACGACGGACCTTAGTCCGGCCGCCTCCTCGCGCGCTCGCCTACGCACCAGGGCCACGAGCTTACCGCTCGTGTCCTCGCCCGGCTCGAGCTCCGCGTGCGCGAGGCTGAGGCCCCCGCGCCCGGCCGAGGAGAGGAGCCTGCCGGCCTGCTTCTCCGCCGTGACCACGGCACGGGAGGGGCAGGCGTCCTGGCATGCTCCGCAGCGTTCGCAGAGCTCGGGGACTATGCGGTACGTCGATCCGTCCGGCGTAGGCACGATGGCCTTGAAGCGACAGGCCGCGGCGCAGCGGCCGCAGCCCGAGCAGGCGGCGGGGTCGATGGAGAAGCCGGGGCCTGCGAAGTAGGGTTCCTCGATGGTTTCGGTGGCGCCGAGCGCGATGGCTCCATTAGCGGCGTCGACGTCGCAGTCGGCGTAGACGCAGTCCGGCGCGAGAGCCGCCGCGAGGGCGGCCGAGAAGGATGTCTTGCCTGCGCCGCCCTTGCCGCTCGCTACGTTGATGGTTATCACGAGGCGTCTCCTAGGTCCAAGGCGTGCCGGATTCT
>CAZNNA010000466.1:0-2034 GCA_964573825.1 uncultured Treponemataceae bacterium | reverse complement strand
GTCCGATCGGACCCCGTCACCGGTAGGCGCTTCGCGTTCCTTAAGGATCCCGACGGGCTGCCGCTCGAGCTGTACGAGGCGACCGGCGACTCGTACGCTATCCGCCCCGCCCGTCCCTCGGACATCCCCGCGATCATGGAACTGGAGGCGCGCGGCTTCCACGGCGGCATACGGGAGGACGAGTCGGTCTTCCGCGCGCGCTTGTCGACCTTCCCGGCGGGCTTCGTAGTACTGGAGCGGGCCGGGAAGGTCGGCGGCTACCTCTGCGCCGAGCGCTGGGCCGAGCGACCTCCGCTGCGCCCCGAATCCTTCGCGCTCGGGCACGATCCCGGGCCGCGCTACGCGGCGGACGGGAGCGTCCTGTACCTCGCCTCCATCACGGTGGATCCCGCGTCTCGCGGCACGGGCCTCGGTAAACGCCTCTTTATTGATGGGAGCGCCCTCGTCAAGGCCGCCTGTCCCGGAGTAACGCTCGAGCTCCTCGTGGTCAACGAGGAGTGGCTCGGAGCTAGGCATATCTATAGGGAGGCGGGCTTTAGCGAGGCCGGGCGCCTACCCGGCTTCTTCACCTCCGAGCACGGGGATGAGCCCGGCGGGGAGCCCGGCGGCGCCCGTAGCGATAGCGACGGCATCGTGATGGAGCGCGGTATTCCGGGTAGAGCGTTTTAGGCTGACACGGGCCCGAGAATCGTATATGATGGCCGGGCCTATGAAATTCTTGCCTAAGCGATACTTAGAGGAATTCTTCCTCTATTCGAGCCAGTTCGTGCTCTTCTTCGTGCTGATACTCTTCAGCTCGCCCGCCGTGATACGGCCCGATACGGCGGCCCTCGTTTCGCTCATCGCCTTCCTCCTGGTCCAGATAGCGCTGCTCGCCCGCTTCGGGCATAGGCCCCCGGCGCGCTTCTTCTTCTCCATGATGACGCCGCTCGGCTATACGGTCATGCAGGCCCTATCGGGCATTCCCAAGAGCGTCGACATGGCCAGCTTCTTCCTCTGGGCCACGGCGGTGTACCTCGGCGGCATCCAGGCCCTGGCCATACTCTTCAGGCGTAAGTGGCCCAAGCGCCTCGCCGAGGTGTTCCTATCGCTCGGCACGATCTTCACCTTCATCTTCTTCTATTTCTACCTGGACCTACGGGTGGCGGCCATAGCCGCCTACGAGTCCGGAGAGCTCGGCTACGAGGGGCTCATAGGCAGCCTGGCGCTCAACAACTTCATACCGGCCTTCGGCGCCTTCGCCCGGCGCTACCAGCACCTCTTCTTCATGTTCGGGGCCGTGATGTTCGGCTCGTTCCAGGTAGCCGACAAGATCAAGCAGGTCTCCCTGCGGGCTCGCCTCGACCAGGTGTACTCGGTCATATCGCCGCCCCAGCTGGAAGCCGCCAAGGCGGAGCTCGTGCCCGAGGGCGAGCAGCGCGACGTCATCATCCTCTACGCCGACCTCTGGAATTTCACGCCGATAGCCGAGAAGGAGGGCGCCCGCGCCACCATCGGCCTCCTCAACCGCTACTACGCGCTCTGGGATCTCGTCGCCCGCAGGCATAACGGCATAGTCGAGCAGTTCGTCGGCGACACGGCCATACTGGTCTTCGGCCTGCTCGGCGAGAAGAACGCGGCCGACGACGCGGTCGCCTGCGCCTTCGATTACCTCTACGAGTTCTCTCACCTGCAGGAGGACCTCGCCTCGCATCGCCTGCCCCTGGTCAAGCACATAGGCATAGGCGTCCACGCCGGCAAGGTGGCGGTGGGCGAGCTGTCGAGCGCCGGAGGGCCTACGCGCGTCGGCGTCGTCGGCGAGGCCGTGAACATAGCGGCCCGGCTCGACTCGCTCTGCCGCGAGTTCAAGCAGGACCTCCTCATCAGCCAGCCCGTCTACAAGGCCCTGTCGCTCGAGCCCCAGGCTCGCTTCCAGCCCATGGGCGAGGTCCTGTTCCGAGGCAAGACCCAGCCCCAGGCGGTATACGGGAAGAAGTAGGGATGCGAGAGGAGAATTCCAGAATCCAGAGCCTCTTTCAAAAGTCGGTTACTTTT
>CAZNNA010000465.1:0-2058 GCA_964573825.1 uncultured Treponemataceae bacterium | reverse complement strand
GGCGCTGCGCTTGAGGCGCTGCACGTCTATGATGGTGCCCTCGATGCCGTGCGGTACGCGGAGGGAGGTATCGCGGACGTCCTTGGCCTTCTCGCCGAAGATGGAGTTGAGGAGCTTGAACTCGGGCGTCGTCTCGGTCTCGCTCTTGGGCGTGACCTTGCCGACGAGGATGTCGCCGGCCTTGACCTTGGCGCCTATGCGTATGATGCCCTCGGCGTCCAGGTTATCGAGGCTCTTCTCGCTCGTATTGGGTATGTCCCGCGTGATGCGCTCGGGCCCCAGCTTGGTCTCGCGGACCTCGGTCTGGAATTCCTTTATATGCACCGAGGTGAAGAGGTCTTCCTTGACGACGCGCTCCGATATGAGTATGGCGTCCTCGTAGTTGTAGCCGTTCCAGGGCACGAAGCCGGCCAGGATGTTGCGGCCGAGCGCGAGCTCGCCGTCCTTGGTGGCAGGTCCGTCCGCTATGACCTGGCCCTTGAGTATCTTCTCGCCGTACTTGACGATGGGACGCTGGTTGTAGCAGGTATCCTGGTTGGTCCGCTGGTACTTGATGAGCAGGTACTCGTCCCGGGCCTTGGGGTCGGCGTCGGGCGTGATGACGACGCGGAGGGCGTCGACGAAGGAGACGACGCCGGGGCGCTTGGCCTTGATGAGGACGCCCGAGTCGTAGGCGCACTTGCGCTCCATGCCGGTACCCACGCGCGGCGGGTCGGTGAAGAGGAGCGGCACCGCCTGGCGCTGCATGTTCGAGCCCATGAGGGCGCGGTTGGCGTCGTCGTGCTCCAGGAAGGGGATGAGCGCCGCGGAGACCGATATGATCTGCTTGGGCGACACGTCCATGTACTGGAGCTCGGCCGAGCCGCGGGTCGTGTAGTCGCCCTGGTGGCGGCAGGAGACCTGGCCCTCGAGGAAGTTGCCTTCCTTGTCGATCTTGGCGCTGGCCTGGGCCACGAAGTACTTATCCTCGTCCATCGCCGACAGGAACTCGATCTCGTCGGTGACCTTGCCGTCCCGGACCTTGCGATAGGGCGTCTCCAGGAAGCCGTACTCGTTGACCGTGGTATAGGTAGCCAGGGACACGATGAGTCCGATGTTCGGGCCTTCCGGCGTCTCGATGGGGCACATGCGCCCGTAGTGCGTGTAGTGGACGTCGCGCACCTCGAAGCCGGCGCGGTCGCGGGAGAGGCCGCCGGGCCCCAGGGCGTTGAGGCGGCGCTTATGGGTCAGCTCGGCGAGCGGGTTGACCTGGTCCATGAACTGGGACAGCTGGCTCGAGCCGAAGAACTCCTTGATCGCGGCCACGATGGGCTTGATCGATATGAGGTCCTGGGGACGGATGGTATCCGTCTCCTTGAGCGACATGCGCTCCTTGGCGATGCGCTCCATGCGGCTGAAGGCGCTCTTCATGACGTTGGCCAGGAGCTCGCCCACCGAGCGGACGCGGCGGTTACCGAGGTGGTCGATGTCGTCGAGGTTATTCTCTCCGTAGTAGACGGTCATGAGGTACTTCATGGTCGCGATGATGTCCTCGCGGGTCAGCGTGAAGTCCTTGACCGGTACGTCGTAGTCGAATTTCTTGTTGAGCTTGTAGCGGCCGACCTTGCCGAGGTCGTAGCGCCTGCTCGAGAAGAAGAGGGAGTGCAGGTCGCGCTCGGCGTTCTCCACGGTGATGGGCTCGCCGGGCATGAGCGTCGAGTAGACGGCCGCCAGGGCGTCCGACTTGGTGGGCTCGTCCTGGTTCGGGTCTTCCTTGACGAGCTTGATGTCCTCGCGCTCCAGGCAGTTGAGCACCATATTCCAGTGCAGGCCCTCGTCGCCCTCGAAGTCGACGACCTGGAGCTCGGTCACGCCCTGGGCCACGAGGTCGTCGACGTCGTGGAGGTGCAGCTTCTCGCCGGCTCGGTACATCTTCTTGCGCTCGCCGTCCTGGTCAATCCAGACGGCCCTGGCCAGGACCCTGCCGACCGCCGCGTCGCGATCCGCGCGCTCGGAGGATATGGCTATGGCGTTCGTGCTGTAGAACGCGGCTATGATGTCCTCGCGCGTCTCGAGCCC
>CAZNNA010000464.1:0-2058 GCA_964573825.1 uncultured Treponemataceae bacterium | reverse complement strand
GGCCGACGCGTCGCCGCGGCAGCCGGCGATAACGATGCCGTCCCAGCCCTCGCGCGGGCCCTCGTCGGCCTGCTCGGGGCGCTTGACCGCGACCTCCGCGCGGAGGCGCTCCCGGGTCGCCTCGTCGCGCAGCCTGGCCACGAGGGCCTCCGAGCCGCCCTCGAAGGCCCAATCGGGCAGTATGGTCGAGAGGCCCGTGCTGCTGGCTATGTAGGGGTACTGGTCGGCGAGCACGTCCTGGCCCGCCTCGCGCGCCGCCTCCATCATGGCGAGGCTCCGGCGTACCTTGCCCCAGTTGCGCTTCCGCGTCGCCTTGTGATGGGACAGCTGGACCGGAACGCCCGCTCGGCGGCCGATGGACAGGGCTTCCTCTATCGATTCGATGAGGCGGTCCCCCTCGTCTCGCACGTGGCTCGCGTAGAAGCCGCCGCGCGAGGCCATCGCCGAGGCCAGTTCCGCCAACTCGTCCTCGTTACCGTAGGAGGATGGCGGGTAGACGAGCCCCGTCGATAGCCCGAAGGCGCCCTCGTCCAGTGCCTCGGCCAGCAGGGCCTTCATGGCCGCGAGCTCGTCGCCCGACGCGGCCCGCATGGCGTGGCCCATGACCGAGGCGCGTATCGTCCCGTGACCGGCAAGCGTCGCGTAGTTGAGCGCTATGCCCGTGGCCTCCACGCGCGACAGGTACTCGCCGACGCCCGACCAGTCGCAGCTGAGGCCCTCTCGCTCGGCCGCTCGCTTCGCGTCCGCCAGGGACTCGCCCCTGAGGGGTCCGGCGGACTCGCCGCAGTTACCCGTCAGCTCGAGCGTTACGCCCTGCATGATCTTGCTCTCCATGCGGGGCGCGATCAGCACGGAGGCGTCGGAATGGGAATGAATATCTATGAAGCCCGGGCAGATCGCCTTGCCCTCGGCGTCCAGGCGCAAGGCGGCCTCGGCCCCGTCGAGACGGCCGAGGCGGACTATCCTATCCCCCGCCACGGCCACGTCGGCCCGATAGGCCGCCCCGCCCGTACCGTCCACCACGGTACCGCCCGTAATCAGCACGTCGTACATCTCGTTTGCTCCTCGGGGCTACGACTGTACCCCGAAGGCGCCGGAGGGGCAAGCGCGTACGCTCCTCCGCGCGCTATGCGCGGGGCTCGGAGGAGCGGCGGCGCTAGAACGTGGCTACGATGCGGTCGTAGCTACCGTCGGCCCGCATGGCCTTGAGGGCCGCGTTCAGCTTGGCGATGACGGCCTGCTTGCCGAGGGACTTCTTGAAGATGATGTAGGTGGCATTGCGCGTCAGGGGCGTCGGCAGTATCTCGGTCCCGGCCAGGGCCGCGGAGAACTGCTTGGTCGCGGCGAGCCTGTCCATGATGATGGCGTCGACTCGGCCGGCGAGGAGCTTGCGTATGTTCGCGTCGTCGGAGTCCGCCTCGTCGGCGGTCAGGGCCTTGTCGGCCTTGGCCTTGTCGAAGTCGTCGCCGTAGGACCAGCCGGCCATGACGCCGATGCGCTTGCCCCGGAGGTCGGCGACGCCGCCGTACTTGAAGGCCTTGCCCTTCTGCACTATAAGCACCAGGGTTTCCTCGAAGAGGCCGTCGGTGAAGTCGTACTTGGCGAGCCGGTCGGCGTTCGAGTAGCAGCCGCCCAGCGCCGACGATCCATCCTCGGCCGCCTGGACCGCCCTTTTCCAGGGCGCCACCCGGATGTCGGCGGCGATGCCCGCCCGCTTGAAGGCCTCCGTCGCCAAGGCTACGTAGAGCCCGGCGGGCTTGCCGTCCTTCTGGAACATGTACGGTGGGTTCGCGTCGTCGAAGGTGACCACCTCCTGCGCCCCGGCCGCCAGGCCGAGGGCCAGGGCCGCCATTAGAATCGCTATCCGCCTCATAGCTCGCCTTTCCGACGGACGTGCCGTCTATAGGGTAAAGAACCCGATGACTTCCTTGAGACGAGAGGCCTGGCTCGCCAGGTCCTCGGTCGTCGTCGCTACCGTGCCCGACTGGGCCGCAATCTCCTCGCTCGTCGCGCTGAACTCCTCCGACAGGCTGGCGTTGCGCTGTATGACTGTGTCGA
>CAZNNA010000463.1:0-2069 GCA_964573825.1 uncultured Treponemataceae bacterium | reverse complement strand
TGGACGCTCGTCCGCTGGACGCTCGTCCGCTGGACGCTCGTCCCGGCTCGAGCCAGGCCCTGGCCTCCCGGGGCCTGCCCCGCAGGATGTCCAGCTCAGCGCGGAAGGCTAGGGCCTCGGCATCGTCGGCGTGAGCCTCGAGGGCCGGCTCGGCCTCGTCGTAGCGCCGCGCGTAGCCCAGGGCCCTGGCCCGCCAGACGGCGGCGCGCGTCGGCGCGTCGGCTATGTCGTAGCCGTCGCAGAGCTCGGCCAGGGCCGAGAAGCGGCGGGCCGCCTCGTCGTAGCAGCCTAGGTCGAAGTCGATGCGACCCCTGAGCGCCTCCACGGCGGCCAGCATGTCTATGCGGTGGAGCCTGCGGGCGGAGTCCTCGGCGGCCTTGGCCGCCTTGGACGAACGGCCTATGGCGCCGGTAAGGTCCTCGGCTATGGCCTTGGCGTAGGCGGCCATCATGCGCTCGTGGTCAGAGCCGACCGATTCGGCCAGCTCCTGGGCGTTGGTCAGGTAGTCGGAGGCCTCGGCGTGGCGATCCAGGGCCAGCGAGGCGAGTCCCATCATGCGCTGGGATCGAGCCTCGAGCCTGGGCGGGGCGTTACGGCCCATGGCCAGCATGGCCTCGCGGGCGTCCTTGGCCGCGCCGGCGGGGTCCCCCCGAGCGTAGCCGAGCTCGGCGGACACGAGGGCGCGAAGGGCTTGGCCCCGCGGTCCACCTATCGCGATCTCCGCCTCCGCCGCCGCGGCGAGGGTCTCCGCCTCGTCCCTGCGGCCGAGCGCCGACCAGAAGCGGTAGATGGAGAGCGAGGAGGGCGACAGCATGCCCGGATCGTCTCCCGCGCCCAGGTCGGGACGCGAGACCGCGTCGAAGACGCAGTCGTAGAGTAGCCTCTCCTCTTCCGCTCGCTCGCCGACGCGGCCGAGGAGGCCCAGGCTCGGCCGTATGCGGCCCGCCTCATAGCGGCCTATGAGGAAGGAGGCCAGGCGCTCGTCTATGGACTTGGCCGTCGCGGTTCCCACGGCCTTCCGCACGGTCCCTATGTCTATTGGCGGGAGCGGGCGACCCGAGGGAGCGAGGAGCCCGGACTTAGCGAGGAGTCCGGCGAGGAGGCGCTCTCCCTCGTCAACGAGCCCTAGGCCGCGAACGAAGTCGGGGAGCTCGGCCCCGGATAGCTCGGGCCAGGCCGCCAGGACGGCGTAGAGGTAGGTTGCCGCCTCCGCGGGAAGCAGATCGAGGACGGCGCCGGTAGCGTCGGCGCGCGCAGCGTCGGGCGTCCGTGGCGGTATCCCGCCTAGCAGGCCGAACCTTGATTCGAGCCCGAGTCCCCGGCGCCCCTCCGTCGAGCCGAGGGCCCTCGCGAGGGCCGCCTCGACGTCGTCGCCGTCGGCTATGCCAGCGCTGACCCTGGCGGCCCATGGCCCGGCCCAGGCCTCCGCGAGGCCTCCGGAGGCGATCGAAAGATAGTGCTCGAGGCCCGAGCCGGATGATAGCCGGCTAGCTATGAGCTCCCGCGCCTCGGGCGAGAAGGCCTCGGGGTCGTCGCAGACCACGACGCCGCCGGCCGCCCCGAAGGCGTCGAGCCAACGGTTCAGGTAGGCGGCGCAGCCCTTGACGACAGCCGCGGGGAGGCTCCTCGAGAAGGCCGAGGCGACGGCTAGGGCGAGCGGCTCGGCGCCGTCGGGTCGGATGGCGGCCGGCGCCGAACGAGACCCTGCGAACGCCTCACCCGCGAGCAGGCGCTCCTGGACGGCCTCGGCGAGCGGCGAGAAGGGAAGGGCCTTGGTTCGGGCGCCTTCGAGGCAGAGGACGTCAGCCTCGGCCTGCGCCTTGGCGGTCGCCTCGTCGCGGCGCTCGCCGAGCGAGGCGACGATAGCCCTCAGGTCCCTGGCGCCCCTGCCCGCGTCGAGGTGCACGAGCCGGGGGCCTTGCCGAGCGGTCCTCTCTATGGCCTTTTCGAGGGTGTCGGCTAGCCGAGGCCTATCGAAGAGCCGTCCAGCGTCGGCGTCGCCGAGGGCTACGCGGTAGGCCGGTTCCGGCCAGTCGCCCGGGGCCGAAGCCCCGTAGTCCGAGAGGAGG
>CAZNNA010000462.1:0-2080 GCA_964573825.1 uncultured Treponemataceae bacterium | reverse complement strand
GGCTAGGATAATCGATGGGATACTAAGCCTCGAGGCGGTGTTACCGCCACGATACTTCTCTATACGGAAGAAGGAAGCGAACCATGAAGAAGAAGCAGGCCTTAGCCCTGGCGTTCGTCGCGCTGCTCGCGGTGAGCCAGGCCTGGTCCCAGCGCAAGTCCGACGACTACAAGATCATGTATTCCGGAGAGGTCACGACGCTCAACTACCTGATCTCCGGCTCGCAGAACGAGCATATCATGTTCGCCAACATGATCGACAACCTCGTCGAGTACGATCAGTACGGCGTCGTGAAGCCCGCCCTGGCCGAGTCCTGGACCACGTCGGCCGACGGCCTCACCTGGACCTTCAAGCTCCGCAAGGGCGTGCAGTGGTTCGACTACAAGGCCAAGCCCTACGCCGAGGTCACGGCCCAGGACTGGGTGGACGCCGCCAAGTACATCATGACTAAGTCCAACGCCTCCACGATATCGGCGCTCCTCGTTGACTTCGTCAAGAACGGCCAGGACTTCTACGAGGGCAAGATCAGCGACTTCTCCCAGGTCGGCGTCAAGGCCACGGATAAGTATACGCTCGAGTACACCCTCAAGGCCCCGGTGCCCTACTTCCTGTCCATGCTGACCTACGTGACCTACCTGCCGGTCAACGGCAAGTTCCTCGCGGAGAAGGGCGCGGTCTTCGGCCGAGACCACATGAGCGTGCTATCGAACGGCGCCTATATCATGACCGAGTTCGAGCCCCAGGTCACGCGCGTCCTGACCAAGAGCAAGAAGTACTGGGACCAGAAGAACGTGCATATCCCCAGGCTTATCTATCGCTATAATAAGGAATCTGCCACGCTCGCGCCCGAGCTCTTCCTTCGCGGCGACAGCTCCTACGCGTTCATCCCCGCGACCATCCTGGACACCTGGATGAAGGATCCCGCCAAGAAGGCCCAGATCCACCCGGCGCGCGTCAGCACGTACACCTTCTTCTACGGCTTCAACTTCAAGCCCACCTTCGCGGCCGAGTACGAACCCGAGAACTGGAAGGTAGCGGTCAACAACAAGAGTTTCCGTAAGGCCATCTTCCATGCCTTCGATAGGCGAGCGGCCATGCTGACCGCCGAACCCTTCGCCCCGGATCGCAGGCTGCAGTCAACCATTACGCCGCGCGGCTTCGCCAACGCGGGCGGCCTCGACTACGTCGCCACCGGCGAGCTGATCGCCATAGCCAACACCGATTCCTTCAACAAGGCCAAGGCCCTCGAGTTCAAGGCCGCCGCGATGAAGGAACTGGCCGGCAAGGCCACCTTCCCGGTCAAGATCATGATGCCGTATAACTCCGGCGGCAGCGAGTGGACCAGCCGCGTCCAGGTCGTCGAGCAGCAGCTCGAGGGGCTCCTGGGCAAGGATTTCATCGACGTTATACCGGTATCCTTCCCTCCGACCGGCTTCCTCTCGGCTACCCGTCGCGCGGGTAACTACGCCCTACAGGAACTCAACTGGGGCCCGGACTACGCCGACCCCCAGACCTATACCGACCCCTTCGTCTCCGGCGCCAACTACGTCTTCCTGGACAGTTCGCCTGTCTTCAAGGGAGCCGACGGCAAGACCGGCTACGACAAGCTCGTCGAGGCCGCCATGGCCGAGACCACCGACCTTAAGAAGCGCTACGCGCTCTTCGCCAAGGCCGAGGCCTTCCTCATAAGCGAAGGTATCGTCATCCCCTATGCCCGCGGCGGCGGCGGCTTCGAGGCTTCCAAGCTCGAGCCCTTCACCTGCCCGTTCGCGCCCTTCGGGCTGTCCGAGCTCAGGTTCAAGGGCCAGATCGTCATGAAGACGCCCCTGGACACGGCCGCGTACGAGAAGCTCGAGCGCGAATGGGAGAAGGCCCGCGAGGCAGCGCTCAAGAAGGCGCGCTAGGATCTAGAACGGCTTGATGCGAGCTGCTGCAAGTAATTACAGCTAACAGCATCCGGCCGCGATAGCCGCGATCGCGGGCTAAAGCCGCGATCGCCACGAGAGGCCCGTATCGCCGACTAGCGCGGCGATACGGGAGCTGGAATATTCAAGCTGACAAAAAGGGTCGGGCGCCGAGG
>CAZNNA010000461.1:0-2087 GCA_964573825.1 uncultured Treponemataceae bacterium | reverse complement strand
GGAGTTCGGGCTCGGGATGCGGATCGCGATCGACGCCCAGGAACGACAGGCCCGGACCCTCGTCGAAGGGCTCGCGGGCCTGCTCGGGCCGGCCGGCCCGGCCCTGGCCGAGGCCGTCCTGACCAATCCCCAACGAACGGAGGCCCAGGTCGTCGAGACCCGGCGCGCCGTCGAGCGCCTCCGGGCGGCCTTGGCCGCCGTGGCCGGCGGCGAGGGCCCAGCTGCCGGGAGAGCGCGCCGCCTCCTCGACCTCAGCGGGAGTCTGGTACGCCAGAGCGTGTGGATCATCGGCGGCGACGGCTGGGCCTACGACATCGGCTTCGGCGGGCTCGACCACGTCCTGTCCAGCGGGCGGGATGTCAACGTCCTCGTGCTGGACACCGAGGTGTACTCGAACACCGGCGGGCAGGTCTCGAAGGCCACCCCGCGGGGCGCGGTCGCGAAGTTCGCGGCCGGTGGGAAGAGCACGGAGAAGAAGGACCTCGGCGCGATGGCCCGGGCCTATGGCGACGTCTATGTCGCGCAGATCGCCCTCGGGGCGAACGACATGCAGGCCACGAAGGCGCTCGCGGAGGCCGACGCGTGGCCGGGACCCTCCCTCGTCATCGCCTATTCGACGTGCATCGCCCACGGGATCGACATGTCGACGTCGATGACGCACCAGAAGGACGCGGTCAAGAGCGGGTACTGGCCGCTCTACCGCTTCCAGCCCAGCGAGGGGCCCGAGGGGCAGCCGTTCCGGCTCGACTACCGCAAGCCGTCGGCGCCCGTGCGTGCCTTCTCGGCGAGCGAGGCCCGGTTCGCCATCCTCGAGCGGACCGATCCCGAGCGCTCGCGGGAACTCGTCGAGAAGTTGCAGGCGGACGCCGACGAGCGGTGGCGGTACTACGAGCAGCTGGCCGCCATCCGGCGGACGACGGCGACCCGTCACCTCGAGGTGCCTGCTCCTGACGAGCCGGGCCCGGCCGAACAGCCCGGCCCGCCGAACCAGGGTGGCCCGGCCGACCGGCCCCGGCCCCGTCCCGAACCCACGAGAGGGACCTGACATGGCCGACCTCACCACCCGCTACCTCGGCCTGACCCTGCGCTCGCCGATCGTCGCGTCCGCATCCCCGTTCAACGGCAAGCCCGACACCGCCCGGCGAGTCGAGGACGCGGGTGCGGGCGCCATCGTCCTGCCGTCGCTCTTCGAGGAGGAGATCCTGCACGAGGAACTCGAGCTGACCCGAGCGCTCGAGGCGGGGTCGGAGGCGTTCGCCGAGGCCCTCGACTACTTCCCGGCGGTGGCTACCTTCGCCGGCGCCGGCGAGCGCTACCTCGACCGGCTCGAGGCCATCAAGGCGCAGTCCGTCATCCCCGTGATCGCGAGTCTCAACGCCACGACTCCGGGCGGCTGGTCCCGGTACGCCCGCTGGATGGCCGAGGCCGGCGCGGACGCCCTCGAGCTCAACCTCTACCACGTGTCCGCGGACCCCACCCGCACGGCCGCCGACGTGGAGGCCTCGGACCTCGAGATCGTCGCCGGCGTCCGGGCCGAGACGTCCATCCCGCTCGCCGTGAAGATCAGCCCGTACTACTCGGCGACCGCGGAGTTCGCCTCGAGGCTCATCGCGGCCGGGGCCGACGGCCTCGTGCTCTTCAACCGGTTCTACTCCCCCGACCTCGACCTCGAGGCCCTCGACGTGGTCCCTCGCCTGGAGCTCTCTCATCCGTGGGAACTGAGGCTCCCCCTGCGCTGGATCGCGATCCTCCGTCCCCTGCTGGCGGCGCCGGTCTCGCTCGCCGCCACGTCGGGCGTCGCGAACGGAACGGACGTCGTCAAGGCCCTCATGGTCGGCGCGGACGTCGCCATGTCGACCTCGGCGCTCCTCCGCCACGGCCCGGCTCACCTGGCGACCCTAGAGTCCGAGCTCCGGGCCTGGTTGGACGACCACGACTACGCCTCCGTCGCACAACTGCGCGGCAGCGCCACGCGCGCCACCGCGGGCGACCCGGCAGCGTTCGAGCGCGCCAACTACCAGCGAACGCTCCACTCGTGGACGGCCCCGCCGGACCGAACGACGGCCGGCATGCGCCCCTGACGTACT
>CAZNNA010000460.1:430-2103 GCA_964573825.1 uncultured Treponemataceae bacterium | reverse complement strand
TGGACGGAATCGCTACAGCGCTTGATGACGATCGCTGCGGACGCCTCGGCGCGGGAGAAGGAGATACCCATTCGGGTATACTATACCGCGCGCCTCGGGCATCGCTCTACCCCTCGGCCGGTCCCGGCGATTTTACATGGATATTCTGTACGTTCGCTCCAGGCGTGCTACTATCTCCAATATCATGCACCAGTGCTCGGCTAGCGACGAAGGGCTCGATTGTGGCGAACGACTCATCGGCAGGGAGGTCGAGCTCGATCGCATCCGCAGGGCCTTCGCCCGCTCGCGCCTCGTCACCATCATAGGCGACGGCGGCATCGGGAAGACGAGCCTGGCGCGAGCCTACGCGAGGAACGCCGGAAGAGGCGGCGAGGCGCCCGGGCGCGACGGCGTCGCCTTCGTCAGCCTGGCGGCGGCATCGTCGCCGGGCGAGGTGCCCGGCCTGGTCGCCGACGCCCTGGGAGTACGGCTCCGGCCCGGCGTCGAGCCGGGCGCGGCCATAGCGCTCTCGCTCTCCGGCGCCGAGGGCGCGCCTTTCAGCCTCGTCGTGCTCGACAACTTCGAGCACCTGCTCTACGCCTCTCGCTTCGTCGAGGGCCTCCGCGAGGCCTGCCCGGCCATATCGATGCTCGTCACGAGCCGCGTAGGCCTCGGCCTCAGGGGCGAGCGCCTGATGCCCCTGGCGGGCCTCTCCCTCCGCCTCGAGGGCCGCGACGCCGGGAACGGAGATGGGGAGCCCCTCGCGCCGGCCCTTCGCCTCATGGTGGAGCGCATACGGAACGCGAGCCCCCGCTTCTCCCCGAGCGCCGAGGAGGAGGCCGCCCTCCTCGACCTCTGCCGCAGGCTCGAAGGCAATCCCCTCTCCATCGTCCTCGCGGCGGCCCGCATTGCCATGAACCCCGAGCTCGCTCGCTCCTCGCCCGACACGCTGCTCGATTTCGTGGCCTCCCCGGGAGGGAAACGCGGCGGACGCCACGCTAGCCTCGAGGATACGCTCGAGTGGAGCTATCGCCTCCTACCGTCGCCGCCCAGGGTACTCCTGGCGGAACTCGGCGCCTTCACGGGACGCGTGTCGCTTCGATCGCTCCAGGCCGCCTCCTCGCTAGGCCCGGACCTTACCGAGGCCCTCGCCGAGCTCGAGCGGACCGGCTTCCTGAGGATCGAGGCCCGAAGCGGGGCAAAAATCGGCGACCGTATGATCGGCGACGCCGATAGCGACGTGGCTCGCCCCGAGGCCGTCGCCGAATTCTCCTCGCGGCTCCTGGCCCGGGCCCCGTTCAGGGCCCGGGCCCTCGAGGCCAGGGAGGCGCTCTACGCCGAGCTATCCGCGCAGGCAGACGCCGAGGCGGCCTCCGGCGCTAGCGGCCCGGCGAGCGCGCGCCTCCTGGTCGAGCTGCCGAGCCTTCGCGACGCCGTGGCCAGGGCCGCCGGCGAAGGCGATCGCCGCCAGGCGGCGTCGATAGCGCTAGCCGCCTACCGGACCCTCCAGGCCGAGGGTCGCTACGCCGAGGGACTGGCCTTGACGGAGGCCTGCCTCGAGGGATCAGGCGCCCTCGATGAGGCGGTGGCGGCCCGCCTCTCCTGGCGCGAGGCCGGCTTCCTCTTCCGCCTCGGCCGCCTGGAGGAGGCCGCCGAGAGCCTCTCCGGCGCCGGCGCGGCGGCAGCGCGGCTCG
>CAZNNA010000460.1:0-420 GCA_964573825.1 uncultured Treponemataceae bacterium | reverse complement strand
GGAGACGAGGCCTTCCTGGCGGAACTCCAGGCGAGCCTCGCCGTGGCGTTCCTCGAGCTCGGCCGCTTCGAGGAGGCCGAGGCGGCCTTCCTGTCCGCCGAGAGCCTCGCCGCGAAGCGCGGCGACCGCAGGCTCGCCATGCGCATCGCCGTCAACAGGGGACTCTCCGCGGACTTGCGCGGCGACTTCGAGTCGGCCGGCCTGCGCTACGGCGAGGCCGAGGCCCTCGCGAGGAGCCTCGGGGACGCCCCGTCCCTCGGCCTCGTCCTTAAGAACGCCGCCGCCAGGCTCTGGAGGCTCGCGCGCTACGAGGAGTCGGTCGTGGCCTACCGCGAGGCCCTGGCGGTCATAGAGCCGACGGGCATAGCCTACGCGCAGGCGGCGGCCCGCATCGGCCTGGGCTACGCCCTCGCCCGCCTC
>CAZNNA010000459.1:0-2128 GCA_964573825.1 uncultured Treponemataceae bacterium | reverse complement strand
CGAGCGATATGGAGACGGTGCTATAGATCTCCAGGAATGAACCTGGCTTAAGGCTTATCGTTAGCGACGAGCCGTCTACTGTAGCCGTGAATCTATCCTCAATATGGGTAGGTGTCTCGGTCGTGATCTTGGCCGTTTTGACAGTCGTTACTTGAATTTGTCTATCGATTCCAACTTGCCCGGATAAATCTGAAATGGCCTCGTTGAAAGTAATGACAATCGTCTTGTTGATGAGGTTGTTGGTCGAACCGGAATACGGCGTCCAGGTAACAACGTACGGTCTCCTGTCGAATGTCGGAGTGACGGTAAGCCCTTCCGTGTCCTTAAGGATGGTAATGGTGGTGGCCGCCTTGGTGGCGTCGGCGATGGAGTAGTCAACGTCTACCGTGCCGGAGCAGGTCCAGCCGGAGAAGGTGTAGTCGTCGCCTACGGTCGTGGAGAGGTTATAGGGGATGCCCACCTTGAAGGACTGGTTGCCGATAGGGCTCGGCGTGCCCATGCTGGCTTTCTCGGGGCCTGCGACAGTGATGGGTACGACCGCCGCGTTCGCCGCCTGCACGTCGCTCTTTATCTTGCCCTTGAGGTCCTCGGTCCCGAAGAAGTCGTCGCAGGAGGCCAGGGCCAGGACGGCTAGGCCTGCCAGGGCCAGGGCGAGGGGGCGAGGGGATACGCGGGCGGGGGTGCGGGCGGCGGGTCGGTTCATGGTCGTGTCTCCGGGGTGGGGCTGCTCGGGGGCAGGGGGGCTATGGTCAGGTCGGCGAATTCGGCTAGGTCCAGGGCTCGCAGGGCCACGTAGTCGGAGCCCGCGGGGTTGGTAAGGCCCGTCAGGGAGAGGGCGGGGGCGCCGTCGACGGAGACGGCCAGGGTGCCGGCGGAGGGGTCGTAGTCGACGCGGACGGCTCGGTTGGCGAAGGCGCTGCCTGCAAGGCGCTCGGTGGCTACGAGGCGCATGTCCACCTCGCCCAGGGAGCGGTAGACCTGCACTCGCGGGCTCGGGTCGCCGAAGGCCTTGGGGTCGCTCGTTATCCAGACGAGTATGGAGTCGCCGCCGCCGTAGCCGCCCTGGCGCCAGGCGCCGCGCCCGTGCAGGTGGAGGCCGAAGCCCACCCATCCGGAACCGGTCGCCCGGCCCTGGAACTCGTAGCGAGCGGCGCCCTCGAGCCCGGGCGTCTCCACCACGAGCTTGGCGTACATGGCCTTGGCGTCACTCATCGCCGCGGAGGCATCGGCCCGCTTCCACTTGCCCGTGGCTTCGCGGGTACCCGGGCCCGATAGGGCCACGGCTCGCGGCGCGGGCAGGCTCTGGGCCACGGCGACTACCGGGAGCGGCGCGCGCTCGTAGCCGGAGGCGTCGGCGCCATCGGGCAGGCGCTTACCGAAGGCCGGTAGGCTCCCTCGGTCGACGGTGGGCGTGAAGCGGGCGGCCGGCGAGTAGGCCGGCTTGGGAGCGGCCTTGGTTAATTCTGGCTCAGGTTTAATTACCGTAACCTGCGGTGCCTCGGGCTCCGTCGGAGTCGGCGCTGGCTCCGGTGCCGTCGGCATAGGCGCCGTAGCGGGTTCCGCTACCGTAGCCTTGCCTATATCCTTGGTCGAGGCCGCTACGGCCTGGGCAGCGGCGCGGGCCGCGGCTATGGCGGCGCGCTCGGCCTCGTCGTCCTGGGGCGCCGGGGTAGCGGCCGCCGGAGGAGGCGCGACCGTTACGGGCGTAGGGGCCTGGGGCATCGGCTGCTTCGCGACGGACTGCGTAGGAGTCGCGAGCGCTTGCGGCGGCGCCACGACGACGGGCGCTACGGCCGCCGGCTGCGTGGAAGGCGGCGCCGCTACGGGCGGCGCCACGGCCACGACGGCGGGAGGCGGCGCGACGGCTACGGAGGCGGACTCCGCGGCCTTGGCCGCTATCTCGGCGTCCTCTGGCGGGCGCTCCACGACGGCGGGCTGGGCGGCCGGGGCCGCGGGTATCGGGGCCGGCGAAGGGGCGCTCGGGGGCGCTATGGCTACCGCGGCGGTCGGCGGCGCTATGGCTACGGAGGCGGCCTCGGCCGCCTTGGCCGCTATCTCGGCGTCCTCGGGAGGGCGCTCGACCACGGCCGGCGGCGCGACTGCGGGCGCCGGTACGGCTACGGGCGCG
>CAZNNA010000458.1:0-2144 GCA_964573825.1 uncultured Treponemataceae bacterium | reverse complement strand
GGAACCGACGCCGTAGGGCTATCGGCCCCGGACGACCGCACCCTGGTCGTGGAGCTCGTGGCCCCCGCAGCCTACCTGACGCGGCTCCTCTGCCATAGCGCCTTCGTGCCCGTCCACCGCTCGCTGCGCCGCAGGCCCGACTGGAAGGCCTCCGAGCTCGTCGTCAACGGCCCCTACGCGATATCGTCGCTCGACGCCGGTTCCATGCTCCTGTCCAAGAACCCGCTCTACTGGGACGCCGCGTCGGTGGCCGCGGAAGCCATACGGATACGCTTCCTGGACAGCGAGGACGAGGCCACGCGCCTCTACAACGAGGGCAGCGTCCATTGGCTCACCGACCTGGCCGACACGGACGCGCTCGCCGCCCCCGGCGATATACGGTACGCCCCCATGTTCGGCACCGGCTACTACTTCTGGAATGCCGCCTCGCGGCCCTGGAACGACGCGCGGGTACGCCGAGCCCTATCGCTCCTCATCCCCTGGGAGAGCATACGGACCAGGGATCGCTACTACGCGCCGACGAGCGTCCTCGTGCTGCCCTTCGCCGGCTACGGCTCGCCTAAGGGCATAGAGGCGAGGGACGAGAAGGCCGCCATGAGACTCCTCTCCCAGGCGGGCTTCCCGGGGGGGAAGGGCCTGCCGCCCGTGCGCTTCGTATCCTACGAGTCGGCTACCCACAAGGAAAACCTCGATATGATCGAGGAGGCATGGAATCGCGTCGGCGTTAGGATAGAACGCGTGGTCGTGCCGCCAGAGGCATCGCTCCGCGACAGCCGCGGCTCGGGCTTCGACCTGTCGTTCACGAGCTGGATAGGCGACTTCGCCGACCCGGCGGCCTTCCTCCTCATGTGGACCAGCGACTCGGGCCTCAACGAGGCCTCCTACCGTAGCCGCGACTACGACGCGCTCCTATCGAGGTCGATGCGGGAGGAGGGCTCGGCTCGCCTGGCCACGCTCGCCAAGGCCGAGGCCAAGCTGCTCGGCGACGCGGCGCTCTTACCGCTGTACCATTCGTTATCATTCAACGTCATCGATACCGAGGCCGTGACGGGCTGGTACCAGAATCCCCTGGACATCCACCCGCTCAAGGCCCTCGGCTTCGGTCAGGCCAAGGCGCGCCCCTTCGTCGCGTCGGCCGTAGGAGTATCGAGATGAAGGGACTCAGGCGCCTCTTAGGATTCTTCCTCTACCTCGCGATGGCCTTCCCGCTTACGCTGGCGGGACTATCGCTCGTATCGCTCAGGCCCGTCCTTGGCGACGCGGAGGCGGCCAAGGCCCTGGTGAGCGACCAGCGCTTCGAGCGCCTCGTCGCCTCGCCCGACCTGAGGGAGCTTGCCCCCGATACGCTCCGCCTGTCTGGCGCGATCCTCGACGGCAAGGCGGCTACCGCCGCCTTCCAGGCCGCCGTGCCCGCCTCGGTCGTCGTGGCGACCGCCTCGGACGCGATAGACTCGGCCTTCGCGGCGGCCGCCGCCGGCAGGGCGAGCTTCCCGATAAACGCGGTTCCCCTCAAGCGGGCCCTCGAGTCGGGCGCAGACGCCTTCGCCTCGACATACCAACGCGAGACGCGACTTCCGCGATCCCTACCCGAACCGGGCCAGGCGGGAGGCGCCGATATCGTACGCGTACCCGAGGGAGCCGCCGGCCTCGCGTTCCTGCGAGAGGCGGCCGTACAGGCGGCGCGTTCCCAGCCGGACGCCTGGATCGTGGGCGAGCCGGGCTCCCGCCTGGAGCTCGACCTGGACGGGCGCATAGCCCGGGCCGACGTGGCAGGCCTTGCGGGCCTCACGGGAGCCGGCGCCTGGCTCCTCGTGACCGGGGCGGGTCTCTGCTTCGCGAGCGTCATGGTATCGGATGGCGACTGGAGACGGCGCTTCGGGCGCCTAGGTTCGCGGCTCCTCGCTCCGAGCATCATAGTGCTCGCGATAGGCCTGGCCCCGCGCCTGGTGTTACCGAGCGGCATCCTGACACTCCCGTCCGGCATGAGCGGCGCCAGCCTGCCCGATCTCGTCGAGTACCTGCGCTTCGTCGCATCGAGCCTGGGACGGGGCTTCCTCGTCTCCGGCCTCGCGGGCCTGGGCGGCGGTACAGTCTTCGCCTCGCTTAAGCGAGCCCTCCCCGAGTCGGCCGACGACGAGGACGAG
>CAZNNA010000457.1:0-2152 GCA_964573825.1 uncultured Treponemataceae bacterium | reverse complement strand
TCGCTGACCGCCTTGCTCGAGGCGACGCCGTCGGAGACCGCGGCCGCGATGCCGGCGATGATGGGGCCGATGCGCGCGGAGCGCTCGGCGCTCGCCTGGGCCAGGGCCTTGATCTCGTGGGCTATGACGGCGAAGCCTCGGCCGGCGGAGCCGGCGTGCGCGGCCTCGATGGACGCGTTCATGGCCAGGAGGTTGGTGCGATCGGCGATCTCGTTGACCGCCTCTATGACCGCGCGGATCTCCTCGGAGGAGCTCCGTATGCGTTCCATCGAGTCGGAGAGGCTCGCCATGGCCTTGCGCCCGGAGTCCGCCACGGTCCCGAGGCCGCCCGCGAAGGTCGCGCTCGCCTCTATGGCCTGGCTTACCTTGGCCACGCCCTCGATGAGGCTAGCCGTATCGCCGGCGCTTCGCTCTATGCTCGCGGCCTGCCTGCCTAGCTCGTCGCGTACCGAGGCGATAGAGGAAAGGAGTCCCTTGATAGCCGTGGCGGCGCCGTCGAGCGTTGCCCGCTGGGCCGTAGCCGAGGACCGTATGCCGTTGGCTCCCTCCGTCGAGCGCCCGGAGGCCTCGGCCACGGCGCCGACCTCTCCGTCGAGGGCCGCGGCCACGGCCTGCGTCTCCTCGGAGGCGCGCTCGGCCTCGGCCAGGAGCCGGGACATGCGGTCGCGCTGCTCGGATACGGCCGTGGCGAAGGCATCCAGCTCGTCGCGCATGAGCGATGAGCGAAGGGATATGGCTATGAAGATGGACAGGTTGAGGCTGAAGAAGGTGAAGCCCTGGAGCCAGGCGAAGGGCTGCCGGCCGCTCACCTGGTAGAGTATGTCGTGGACGGCGAACCCGACGCCGACCAGGAGCCCGATGAGCATGGGCACCGCGTCGCGCTTGCCCGCCCGGGCGGCCTTGAGGATGATCAGGAAGACGATGACGATGACGCCGAAGATGGGGGCCAGGCTCAGGTTGAAGATCATGTTGACGGCGCCGTCGTCGCTCATGAAGAGTAGGTAGGCCGTCGTGAAGACGAGTATGTCGGCTACCGCGTAGACCTTGGCCGCCTTGTAGCCCCGCGCGTTGAAGTACGAGATGAAGAACAGTAGCTCGAAGGCCATGGAGGCGGCCAGGCAGGCCCGAGCCACGGCGCGCTGGAGGAGGCCTCCTACCATGACCCGGGATGAGCCCATGTCCAGGAAGTATAAGGAGACCAGCACCAGGGCCAGGGCGAAGTAGAGGCTCGGCTTATCGCTCGGGTGCGAGGCGAAGCTCGCTATGAAGTAGGCCCCCATGAAGAGGCAGAGCGCGGCTATGATGACGTTGACCTGCGACACGAGGAAGGAAGCCGTGTTCTCCAGCATGTCCGCCCGCTCGATATCGGCCAGGGCGAAGCCCGGTACGCGTACCTTGGTACCCGAGTAATAGCAGCGGAACGACAGGTCGGCCACGCCGTCCCTGAAGGCGCTCGAAGGCAGCAAGATGACCGAGTTAAGCTGAGCCCTGGCGTGGTAGCGAGGGGGCAGCCCGCCGTGGGAGCCCAGGTAGACGCCGCCCGCGTAGAGATCGAAGGCGCAGTCCACCTTCCCGGTCTCTAGCCAGGCGGGATCGAAGGAGGGCTTCCGCACGGAGACTCGAAGCCAGAAGTAGCCGTCGGTGCCCTCGAGCGACACGACGGCGGGGGTCTCGAGCCGCTCCCAGCCCGAAAGGTCGCCGGAGCCGAGGGCCCGCGAGGGGTCGTCGCCCATGGCGAGGAACACGTCTCCGATTCCGGAGGAGTCGGGCGACGAACCGCAGGCTACGAGTAAGCAGGCTAGGAAGAGGGCCAGGCCGATACGTTTTACCATGATCGCTCCGCCGCGTTGACTGGATCACAGTATAGCGGCGAAGCGAGTCCCCGGGCAAGCTGGAACCGAGGCTCAGTCCCCGAAGATGTGGACGTACTCGTGGAGGAGCTCCTCCGCCGCGGCCTTGCAGCCGCCGCAGACGGTTCCTATCTTGGTCTTCTCCTGGAGCCCGACCCAGTCCCTGGCGCCCTGCTTGACCGCGTCCTCTATGTCCCGGTCGCTGATGCCGAGGCAGGTACAGATGATCTTGACGCCCTCGTTCTTGAACTCCCCGGAGCGGCCGTGCTTATCGAGGTAGTCGTCGATGGCCGCGCGCAGGG
>CAZNNA010000456.1:0-2163 GCA_964573825.1 uncultured Treponemataceae bacterium | reverse complement strand
CCGTAGCGTCCCCCTTGGGACGCAGGGAATCCAGGATGCTCATGCGCTCTTCTTCAGTTCCTCTACGACGGGCGGGCGGCGCGCTACCACGGTATCCTTGGTCACGATGACGCGCTTGTGCTCGGCCCCGCCCGGCAGGTCGTACATGACGTCTATGAGCAGGTTCTCGACTATGGAGCGCAGGCCGCGCGCGCCGGTGTTGCGCGTTATGGCCTGCTCGGCTATGGCGTCTATGGCGTCGGGCATGAACACGAGGTCGGCGCCGTCGAGCCGGAAGCTCTCCTGGTACTGCCTGAGTATGGAGTTCTTGGGCTCGGTGATGATGCGCCTAAGGTCGCCGGACTCCAGGTTGTCGAGGGCTACCTGGATGGGAAGCCGCCCGATGAATTCGGGAATCATGCCGAACTTGACGAGGTCGTCGGGATGCAGCTGGGTGAAGAGCTCCCGGAGCCCCGCCTTGGTCTTGGGCTGTATCTCCGCGCCGAAGCCGAGGGCGGCCTTGGCGACGCGCGCCTCTATGGTCTTGTCGAGGCCCACGAAGGCCCCGCCGCAGATGAAGAGGATGTTCGTGGTATCGATGCGGATATATTCCTGCTGCGGGTGCTTGCGGCCGCCCTGGGGCGGTACGTTGGCCACGGTGCCCTCGATGATCTTGAGCAGGGCCTGCTGGACTCCCTCGCCCGACACGTCTCGGGTTATGGAGACGTTCTGGGTCTTGCGGGCTATCTTGTCGATCTCGTCGATGTAGATGATGCCCTTCTCGGCCAGCGAGACGTTACCGCCGGCGTTCTGGATCAGCTTGAGGAGGATGTTCTCCACGTCCTCGCCTACGTAGCCGGCCTCGGTCAGGGTCGTCGCGTCGGCGATGGCGAAGGGTACGTTGAGCTTCTTGGCGAGGGTGCGCGCGAGCAGGGTCTTGCCGGTACCCGTGGGCCCGAGGAGGAGCACGTTGGCCTTCTCGAGCTCGACGCCGTCTGACAGGGTGTGGGCGTTGGCTATGCGCTTGTAGTGGTTATAGACGGCGACGGACAGCACGCGCTTGGCGTAGTCCTGGCCTATCACGTACTGGTCGAGGTATTCCTTGATGTCGCGCGGCTTGGGTATATCGGCGGAGAAGTCGCCCGAGGCGGCGCTCTCGTCCTCAGCTAGTATGCGGTTGCATACCTGTATGCACTCGTCGCAGATATAGACGCCCGGGCCGGCTATCAGCCGCTTGGCGAACTCGGCGGACTTGCCGCAGAACGAGCACTCGTGGGACTCGTCAGCGTCGCCGCCCTTACTTCCCTTCGACCGCGCCATGCTTCCTCCGCTCTAGGATCGAGTCCACGAGGCCGTACTCGACGGCCTCCTGGGCGGACATGAAGAAATCGCGTTCCATGTCCTGGGCGACTCGCTCGACCGGCTTGCCGGTATGCTTAGCGAAGTATTCTACCGTCATGCGCTTCATGCGTATGATCTCGCGGGCCTGGATGCTGATATCGGAAGCCTGGCCCTGCACGCCGCCCCAGGGCTGGTGGATGAGCACGCGTGAACTGGGCAGCGCCATGCGCTTCCCGGCCGCGCCGCCGGCCAGGAGCAGGGCGCCCATGCTCGACGCCTGCCCCACGCAGATGGTCTTAACGTCGGGCTGGACAATCTGCATGGTGTCGTAGATCGCCAGGCCCGCCGTCACGGCGCCGCCGGGCGAGTTGATGTACAGGTCAATGTCCTTCTCCGCGTCCTGGGAGGCCAGGAACAGGAGCTGGGCCACGACGAGATCGGCCGTCAGGTCGTTGATCTCGCCGTCGACGAATACGATGCGGTCCTTGAGGAGCCGCGAATAGATATCGTAGGAACGCTCGCCTATGCCGGTCTGCTCTATGACGACAGGGACGAGGTTATGCATCTTCTCGATCATCTGGTACCTGACCCCGCCCACGCACGCCAGCGTCTTGCCCTTCTTCTGCTTCATCTTCTTCTCAAGATCGGAAAGGAGCCTATCCTCCTTGATCCTGTCCTTGAGGTAATCGATCATGCCGCGCTTCTCGTACTCGGCCTTGACCTCGTCGACGGAGAGGTTGGACTCGGCTGCCATCTTGGCGTACTCGGCGGCGACGTCATCGTCGGAGGCCTCGTACTTGCCGTCCTCGACGAGCCTGTCGAGCACGAGCCTGGTCTTGATTG
>CAZNNA010000455.1:0-2165 GCA_964573825.1 uncultured Treponemataceae bacterium | reverse complement strand
GAGGCGCCGGTCACCGCCACGAAGTCTCCGGTAAAGTCGAAGGACGCGTTACCCATAGGCCTAGCCCGCCTTGGAGGGATCCCAGGACAGGGCACGCGAGCCGAAGAGCGCCTCGAGGGCCGATACGTACGCGTCGAGCCCGAAGACGGGCCTGTGGGCCGCCTTTATCTCGCGAGCGCGCCGTCCGCCGTCGGCCGCCAGGGCGCAGGCCGTAGCGGCCAGGATACGCGCCGGCTCGTGGTAGGCGCGTACCGGGTCGCAGGCGCGGAAGTCCGCGCCGTGTATGCTCCCGGCGAAGCCCGAGTAGCCGAGCTGGCAGGTCGGGTAGAGCGAGGCCACGTCGCCTATGTCGTCGCTGGCCGAGGATCGGTCGTCGAAGTCTATGAGCGCCTCGCCTATCACGGAGCGGGCCGCCTCGCCGAGGACGGCGCCCAGGGCCGGGTCCCCCCGGAGCGGCTGGTAGCCGGGCGAGTCGTCGATCCTGACGCTCGCGCCCACGGCTACGGCGCCGGCGGCCAGGGCGCGGTCCACCTTGGCCGCCGCGTCCACGATGGCGGGGTACGAGGCGCCCCTGACGTAGGTCTCGAGCACGGCCAGGTCGGGCACGGTATTGACCGTGAGCCCGCCGTTCTTCATGACCGGGTGGACCCGGATATGGTCGTCGTCGCGGAAGGTCTCCCGCTGGGCGTGAATGGCCAGCATGGCTATGGAGGCGGCGTTCAGGGCGTTGATGCCGCGCTCCGGCCAGGCGCCCGAGTGGGCGCTCTTGCCGATGAACGAGGCCCGCTTGGCCATGAAGCCGTTGAGCGTCCCGTTGACCGTCGCGCGCCTGCCGTCCTCTCGGTCGGGCATGGAGTGGTACTTGAGGACGACGCTCGCGTCGGAGAACTCGCCGAGCCGCAGGAGCTCCTGCTTGCCGGACAGGAAGCGAACCTTGCCGGCGGCCCGGAGCCCGGCGCGCCAGTCCATCTCCAGGTACTCCTCGGCGGGGGCGCCCAGGAACACGATGCGGACGCGCTCGCGGGCGGGCACCCCGGCGGCGGCGAGGGCCTTGAAGGCGGCCAGCATGACGGCCATCTGAGCGGAATGACCGCAGGCGTGGGCCACGCCGCCCTCGACGCCCGGCGTCAGGATGGCGTCCATGTCGGCCACGAGGTAGATGGCGGGCGCGCCCTCGGGACCCAGCTCGGCCTTGACGCCGGTCAGCGCCAGCCCCGTCCGCACCCGCGCGCCGGTCGCGGCCAGCTCGGCGGCCAGCAAGGCCATCGTGCGCTCCTCGCGGAAGCCCAGCTCGGGCGTATCGTTAAGCCGCGCGGCCAGGGCCACTGCCTCCGCCCTACCCGCCTCCAGCGCCAGCTCGACGTCGCTACGCGTAACAGCCATCTGTTCCTCCGTTCCTCGCCTATCGTCGCTCGCGCTTTTCGCGCGCCATCATCGCTCTTCGCGTAGATACTAGCCGGGGCGGGCTGGCTTGGGCAACGGGAAACGTAGCGTCCCGGCTTGATACGCCCGATACGGCCGGATTACTATGAGAAGAACCGTAGCGCCGGAAAGGGAATCCCGCCCTGGGAGCCCCGGCGGCGCCCCTAGGAGGCTCACATGAAACGCATCGCCCTATCGCTAGCCGCGCTCCTCGCGCTGTGCCTAGCCCTGCCCGTCTACGCGGCCCCGGCCAAGAAGACGGTCTTCCTCCTCATCTCCGGATCGCTCGGGGACAAGGGCTTCAACGACTCCGCCAAGGCCGGCCTCGACATGATCCAGGCCAAGTTCGGCTCCGGCGTCGTCACCAAGTATACCGAGCTCGGCTCCGACACCGCCAAGTACGCTCCGGCCCTCGAGGACGCGGGCGACGAGGGCTACGCCGTGGTCTTCTGCTCGAACAACTTCCGGAGCGCGGTCCAGGAGATCTCGGCCCGCTACCCCAAGACGCTGTACGTCATGTACGACGGCTGGGTCGAGGGCGACCTCAAGAACGTCTACTCTATCCAGTACAAGAACTCGGAGGCAGGTTACCTCGCCGGCGCCCTCGCGGGCACCATGACCAAGCGCTCCGGGGACTCCCGGCTCAACGCCGATAACGTCATCGGCTTCATAGGCGGCCGCGACATAACCGGCATCAACGACTTCTTCGTCGGCTACATCGCCGGAGCCCAGCGCGTCAACCC
>CAZNNA010000454.1:0-2172 GCA_964573825.1 uncultured Treponemataceae bacterium | reverse complement strand
GAGGAGGGGTTCGAACTTCCTGCCTATACCCATGTACAGGAGGACGCAGGATACCACGATCATGATCAGTTCGCCGGGAATGAACCCGAGCACCATCATGGAGCTATTCGCGAATCCAGCGTATCCCGAGGTCTGGAAGAATTCCAGGATATTCTGCCACATAATCCACGACCCCTTAGGCGAGGTCGACCATCGGGTCTCCGGTGTTTACGGTAGAGCCGGCCTGGACGCGGATAGCGGCGACGGTGCCGTCGGCGGGAGAGCTGATCTCGTTCTCCATCTTCATGGCCTCGAGGATGAGGAGCACGTCGCCGCGCCTTACGGCCTGGCCCGCGGCTACCTTGAGGGACAGCACGGTGCCGGGCATCGGGGCCTTGACGCAGGTAGCTCCGGCGGCGGGAGCCGCGGCGACCGGGGCGGGCGCGGCGGGCGCGGCGACCGGGGCGGCCTGGGCGGCCTGGGCGGACTGGGCGACGGACGGGGAGACGGCGCCGCCTAGCTCCTCGACGCCTACATCGTACGACTGACCGTTGACGGTAACCTTATATTTCTTGACCATGGTAGACACTCCTTACGTTGACGTTGTTTCGCGCCTAGGCGCGATCGACATGACCCCACGCGGGGGTATTGAAGCCGCTGCGCTCTATCGAGGCTATCCTCAGGGCCGAGACCGGCACGCCGCTAGCCGCCGCTACCGCGGCGGCGATGGCCGCTACGATAGCGCCTTCGACGCCCGCCGGCCGCGCTATCGGCGCGGGAGCGGCGGAGGGCTTCTCCTCGACAGGCTTCGCCCTAGGCGCCTTGACGAAGATGCGCTTGAATATCGTCGTCATGATCACCAGTGCGAAGAGGCAGAGGAAAACCGTGCCTATGCCGGCGACGACGATGGTCCACATCTGGGCGGCCGTCTCGGTCGCCATTGTTCCGTTCATGGCTCTGGCTCCCTTAGACCGGCGTGTTGCCGTGCTTCTTGGCGGGGCGGCTCTCGCGCTTGCCGAGGAGCATGGTCAAGGCGGAGGCGAGCCTTGAGCGCGTGGTCGCCGGGTCGATGACGTCGTCCACGTAGCCCCTGGCCGCTGCCTTGTAGGGGTTGGCGAAGCTGTCCTTGTACTCCTGGATCTTGTCCTTGCGCGTCGCCGCGGGATCGGAGGATTCGTCGATATCCTTCTTGAAGATGATGTTCGCCGCGCCCTCGGGGCCCATCACCGCTATCTCGGCGCTCGGCCAGGCGAACACCTGGTCCGCGCCGAGGTGCGTGGAGCACATCGCTATGTACGCGCCGCCGTAGTCCTTGCGAACGATGACGGTGAGCTTGGGCACGGTGGCCTCGGAGTACGCGTACAGGAGCTTGGCCCCGTGGCGTATGACGCCGCCGTGCTCCTGGCCGACGCCGGGCAGGTAGCCCGCGGTGTCGGCCAGGGTGACGAGCGGGATATTAAAGGAGTCGCAGATGCGGATGAACCGGCTGGCCTTGTCGGACGCGTTGATGTCGAGAACGCCGGCCATCACCTTGGGCTGGTTAGCTATGACGCCTACCGAGCGGCCGCCCAGGCGGGCGAAGCAGGTGACGATATTCTTGGCGTACAGGGGCTGCACCTCGAAGTAGTCGCCGTCGTCGAAGACCTGGGCAATCACGTCGCGGATATCGTACGGCTTGTTGGGAGAATCCGGTATGATCGCGGCGAGCCCGGGGCAGGCCCGGGCGATGTCGTCGCCGGTGGCGGCCAGGGGCGCGTCCTCGATATTGTTCTGGGGCAGGTAGGACAGGAGCCGCTTGACGCCCTCTATCGTGGACTTCTCGTCGGCGAACATGAGGCTGGCGCAACCGGAGACCTCGGAGTGGACAGCGGCGCCGCCGAGGGCCTCCGCGGAGACGTCCTCGCCGGTGACCGCCTTGATGACCTGGGGCCCTGTGATGAACATGTTCGAGGTCTTGTCCACCATCACGGTGAAGTCGGTCAGCGCGGGGGAGTACACGGCGCCGCCGGCGCAGGGTCCCATGATGACGGATACCTGGGGAATGACGCCCGACGCGAGCGTGTTGCGGTAGAAGATGTTGCCGTAGCCGTAGAGGGCGTCGACGCCCTCCTGGATACGGGCCCCGCCCGAGTCGTTGATGCCGACGCAGGGGCAGCCGACCTTCATGGCCATGTCCATGGCCTTGCAGATCTT
>CAZNNA010000453.1:0-2174 GCA_964573825.1 uncultured Treponemataceae bacterium | reverse complement strand
GAGACGACGCGCTGTTCCGCATAGACATGAGCGAGTTCTCCGACGCTCACACGTCGGCCCGGCTGCTCGGGGCTCCCCCCGGCTACATCGGCTACGACGACGCGCCCCTCCTCGCCAAGGCGGTCGATAGCTGCGCCGGCGGCGTCCTCCTCCTGGACGAGTTCGAGAAGGCCCACGCCCAGGTCCACAGGATATTCCTCCAGATCCTGGACGCCGGCCGCGCCACCGACTCCTCGGGCCGCTCGCTGTCCTTCTCCGCGCTGACCATCGTCGCCACCTGCAACGTAGGCGGGGACACGGGCCCGACCCTGGGCTTCCTGGCCGGCTCCGAGGAGGCGGCCCTGGCAGCCTCGGGCAGGGTGCCCATGACGGCGCTGCGCAGGGCCTTCCCCCTCGAGCTCCTTAACCGCTTCGACGCCATCGTGCCCTTCCGCGCCCTGAATCGCGACGACGCCCGAGCCATCCTCACGGATACCATCGTCAGGGACGTCAACGCCAACCTCGCCCGCGAGTACGGCCGGCGCCTCTCCCTGAGCGAAGAGGCCCTGGACCTCCTGCTCGCCGAGGGCTACTCGGCGGAATTCGGCGTCCGCGACCTGCAACGGGCCTTCAGGCGCCTCGTGTCCGTGCCCCTGTCGGGCATGATAGGCAGGCTCGGCCGAGCCCGCGACGGGCTATCGCCGGGCGCCGCCGTGGGCGGCGTCATCCTCGTCGAGGTAAAAGACGGCGCCGTCTCCTTGCGCTCGGGGACCGATGCCGTAACACTAGTACCTAGCGAATAAGGGGAGGCCGAAAGGGGGCGGGCATGGCTAAGCACGTCATCGACGAGGTCGAGGGGCTCTACCGCATCGTGGAACTCAAGCCGTTCAGGCGCACGGCGGGCGTATCCTTCGACATCATGCCGATGGAGCTCTTACCTCGCGTGGACGGCATAGACCGCGTTATCCATACGCGCTTCGCCATATCGCCCGGCGCCGTGGGCGACGTGGAGCGCCCCTGGTACATGCACCCGTACCAGGAGGACAACCTGATGGTGCTGCACGGCTCGCGGAGCGTCGACATCTTCAGCCTCAGGCGCAGGCACGTGGAGTCCTTCCTGGTGCAGCCCGACAGGGTCTACCGTAACGGCGAGCTCGCGTACGACGGTCCCGCCATGCTCGTATGGCCCTGCGGCGTCTTCCACCGCATAACGACCGGGGAGGAAGGCTCGGCCTCGATCAACCTGGCCGTGCGGCACCCTGGCTTCAACCTGAAGACGAATTTTAACGTTTACGACTTCGACGCCGAGCGGGGCCGGACGAGGCTCCTGCGTCCCGGCCACCTGGACCAGAACCCGAGCTAGACCAGAACCCCAGCTAGACCAGAACCCGGGCTAGGCCAGGGTCCCGGCTAGGGCGGCTACGGCGAGGACCAGGGCGGCCAGGGCGGCCAGCCAGATCCAGAGCGGCAGGGGACGGATAGGCCGCTCGCGCGCCGTCGACCCGCCGCGCCCTCCGGCCGAGGGAGCGCCTGCCCCGGGAGGCTCGCTGTAGCCGCAGACCGGGCAACCGGAGGCGAAGCCGGAAGGCGCTCCGGAGAAGCCGCAGCGCGGGCAGAGGACCGAGGAGAAGAACCGCCCGCAGGCGGGGCAGGCCTTGTCGTCCCGGCCCACCTCGGCCCCGCAATGCTCGCAGAAGAAGCGGGGCGAGGTATCGGGCCTCAGGCGCTTGCCTTGGCGGCGGCCGCCTCGGTCGGCTTCTTCGCGCCCTCGGGCTTGGCAGGCGAAGGCTCGCCGGCGGGTGGCGCCGAGGAGCCGGCGGAGTCAGTCGAGCCGGGGGCGTCGGCCTTGTCGGCCTTGTCGGCCTTGTCGGCCTTGGGGGCGGCGGAATTCTTACCCTTGGAGTCGTTGACGTAGAAGCCCGAGCCCTTGAAGATGACGCCGGATCCGCCGAAGATCAGGCGCCTCACGGACTCGCCGCACTCCGGGCAGGTCTTGACCGGCTCGTCGGACATGTTCTGGACACGCTCGAACGTGTGACCGCACGTCCTGCACTCGTACTCGTACGTAGGCATGATAGGGAACCTCGCGTGAAACTATGATGAAAACTATGGCGATAAGATACAAACAAAGGACTATTCGAGTAAAGCCTATCTGTCACCTTGCGCGCCAGGCGTCGCCCATGGCATTATGCCCC
>CAZNNA010000452.1:0-2186 GCA_964573825.1 uncultured Treponemataceae bacterium | reverse complement strand
AACTTGCTCGCGACCATGAAGGCTATGCGGCTCGGGATATTAGCCTTGATGAGGCCGGTGATGACGTCGATGCTCGGGCGCTGCGTGGCCAGGACCAGGTGGATGCCCACGGCGCGGCTCATGGCCGCGAGGCGCGCGAGCGTCGACTCGAGCTCCTTGCCGGTCGTCGCCATGAGGTCGGCGAACTCGTCTATGATGACGACGATGTACGGCAGCTTATCCGTAGCCATGCTCTTCTCGACTATCTTGCGGTTATACGACTTGATGTCGCGCACGCCCATCGCGTCGAGGAGGCTGTAGCGCCGCTCCATCTCGCAGAGGCAGTACTGCAGCGCCTGGAAGGCCCGCTTGGGCTCGGTTATGACCGGCGTCAGGAGGTGCGGAATTCCATTATATAATTTTAACTCTACGATCTTAGGATCGATGAGTATGAGCTTGACCTCGTTGAAGGAGCGACGGTAGAGGATGGACAGGATGATGGCGTTGACGCAGACCGACTTGCCCGAGCCGGTGGCGCCGGCTATGAGGAGGTGGGGCGTCTGCGTTAGCTCGACGACCTGGACCTCGCCGGTGATGTCCTTGCCCAGGACCACCGGCACCTCCATCTTGGCCTTGTTGAAGGACTCGTTCTCCACGATCTCCTTGAACGACACGATGGCGCGGCGCTCGTTGGGCACCTCTATGCCCACGGCGTGCTTGCCCGGTATGGGCGCCACGATGCGGACGCTCGAGGCCGCGAGCCTGAGCGCTATGTTGTCCGAGAGGTTGGCGATCTTCGAGAGCCGCACGCCGGGCGCCGGGAGTATCTCGAACATGGTGATGACCGGCCCCTTGCGTATGCCGGTGACCTCGGCCTCTATGCCGAACTCGCTCAGGGTCTCCTTGAGCACCTCGCCGGCCTTGCGGGTCTTATCGTCGATGATCCAGTACTGGCCGTCCGGGTAGGACGTGAGGATGCCTTCCGTAGGCAGGTTGTAGGCCACGGCCGGCTTGCGGCCCGGGAGCCTGGGCCTGGCGGGCGGGACGGCCGGGGCCGCCCGCGCCGAGCCTGCGGCCTTGACGAGTACGGCGGCGGGCGTCACCGCGGCGGGGTCGAAGGCGGGAGCGGAGTCGCCCGAGTCGCGCACGGCCTCGTCGTGCTCCCCGTCCTGGAAGACCTCCACCTTGGGGAGGAGCGATGGACGGCGGGGCCCATCGTCCGCGGGAACGGCGTCCGCGGGAACGGCGTCCGCGGGAACGGCGTCCTTGCCCTCGTCAGCCACGGGAAAAGGGACGGCCTCCTCGGTCTCGGGCGCGCTCCCCGATACCGGCTCGTCGGCCGGCTCCTCGTCGGTCCAATAGGCCGCGTCCAGGGCCGGGTCGAGCGCGGCCAGGGGCCCGGCCAACGGCCGAGCCTCCGCGACGGCTCGGGCGCGCCCGAACATGACGGGTATGGGCTCGGGCTCTAGGGCGGGCTCCGGCTCGGACGCTTGCCCAGGTTGCGCGCCTGGCCGGGGAGAGGAGTCCGCGGCATCGAGGCTTACCGGATCCCGGCTTCCCTCTCCGAGAGGCTCCCCTTCGAGGGGCTCCTCCTCGAGGGGCTCCTCTTCGAGGAGTTCCGCCTCGCGATCGTCTTCCGCGCCGGCATCCGGGGAGGCGGGCGGCTCGGGAGCCCCGACGGAACGCAGGAAGGGGGGCGGGGGCAGGTCGGGCATGCTGAAGGTCAGGGATCGAGGCTCGTAGTCGTCTTCAGGGGCCTCGGCGCGGCGATCGGCCACGCCTCCGGCGTCAGGTTCCGCGCGACGGTAGGCCCCGCCCTCGGGCGCCTCGGAACCGGCGGTAGTCTCGTCGCCCGTGCCGAGCCGCCTCACGATGAGCGCCGCGGCGAGGCCGGAGGCGATGGCGAGGCCGAAGCCCAGGGCGGCGACGCCGAGCGGGCCCAGCGCCTCCACGATCGGATAGGCGGCTGCCCAGGCGATCGGATCGTCCAGGTAGCGCGCCGTCGCGGCCAGGGAGGCGAGGGGAACGACGCTCAGGACGAGTCCGAGGAGCAGGTCGAGCCTGAGGCCCGGCAGCGCCAGGATGAGGGCGCCGGCCCAGGGATAGGCCGGGAGCACGAAGGCGGCCCACGACAGGCCGTCGAGGAAGAAGCCGCCGAGGCCCGCCCCGCCGCCCACGGCGGCGACGGCGAGAGACAGGAAGAGCGC
>CAZNNA010000451.1:1680-2188 GCA_964573825.1 uncultured Treponemataceae bacterium | reverse complement strand
GGCTTCCTCTTCGGCGCGGAGAACGCCAGCCCGGTCTTCCGCGTCTACGGCGGCGTCACCCTCGCCCTCTTCGTCCTCAAGCTGGATACCGGCGTGACCTACGTCCCGCAGACGGGCAGCCTTGGCGGCCAGGCGATGATACGGATCCAATTCTAGTCCAGGTCTAGCTTTCTCTCCGCCTAGGGAGGCGGACGGGCCGAGCCGCGCGCGCTTGACAGCCTACGCGGCTCGGCTTACTATTGCTCCGTGATGAACGAAAAACCCAAGCTGCTGGTTGTCTTCGAGGACGGCAAGGAGCCCCTCGAGGCCCTGGCCAAGAGCATAAAGGCCTCGCTCGCAGAGGCGGCCCAGGTCAAGGCCCGGAGCGCATCCGAGGTAGCCGTGGCCGAGATCCTCGCCGCCGACGCCTACGCCTTCGGCGTGGCCGATGCCGCCTCTCCCTCCTGGACCGAGCTTAAGCGCCTCCTAACGGGCATGAACCTGGCGGGTCGCCGCGCCGGCTTCTTCG
>CAZNNA010000451.1:0-1670 GCA_964573825.1 uncultured Treponemataceae bacterium | reverse complement strand
AAGGGCGCGGCCGACAGGATCAAGAAGGCCTTCGAGCCGGCCGAGCTCTCCCCGGCCGGGCCCGACCATGTCGCGGGTTCCCAGGGCGACGCTACGGCCTGGGGCCGTTCCATACTCTCGGCCGAGTAAGGCCGTCATCAATCACGCGAGGTGTCCTTATGTCCGCGGGCTTCAACCTAGACGATGCCATTAGGAAGGTACCGGATTTTCCTAAGCCCGGCATCCTGTTCTACGATATAACCAGCGTCCTCGCGAATCCCGACGCCTTCCGCTACTGCGTCGACTCGATGGTCAAGCTGTACAAGGGCGCCGATATCGACGCCGTCGCGGCCATAGAGTCGCGCGGCTTCCTCTTCGCCGCGCCGCTCGCCGACAGGCTCGGCATTCCCCTCGTGCTCGTGCGTAAGAAGGGCAAGCTCCCCGGCAAGACGATAGCCAAGAGCTATAGCCTGGAGTACGGTACGGCGGAGATAGAGATCCACGAGGCCGACATCCCCAAGGGCGGCCGGGTCCTCCTCATAGACGACCTCATAGCCACCGGCGGGACCCTCCGCGCGGCGGCCGACGTTCTTATCCAGGGCGGGGCTGAGCCGGTCGGCGTCTTCGGCGTCATCGGGCTGCCCTTCCTCCACTACGAAGAGACCCTCAAGGGCCTCGAGGTCCGAACGCTCATCGAGTACTTCGGAGAATAAGGAGCCCCCATGTCCCTATCCCTCGTCAAGAACCGCGCCTGGAAGCCCAGGCGCGGTCCCGTCGTGCTCGTCGTCATGGACGGGGTCGGCTACGGCAAGTACGCCGAGGGCGACGCCGTCGCCTCGGCCGACATGCGTCACCTGCGCGCCCTGGAGCGCTCCTGCCCGTCCGCGAGGCTCAAGGCCCACGGCACCGCGGTAGGCCTGCCCTCGGACGACGACATGGGCAACAGCGAGGTAGGCCATAACGCCATCGGTTGCGGCCGCGTCTTCGCCCAGGGCGCCAAGCTCGTCGGCGCCTCCATCGAGACGGGCGCCATGTTCCAGGGCCAGGCCTGGCGGCGCCTCGTCGATACGGTCAAGGCGAGCGGCGGCGCCATGCACTTCCTAGGCCTCTTCTCAGACGGCAACGTCCACTCGCACATAGACCACCTCAAGGCCATGATAGCCAAGGCCAAGGCCGAGGGCGTCAAGACGATCCGCATCCACGTCCTCCTCGACGGCCGCGACGTCGGCGAGCAGAGCGCCCTCGAGTACCTGGAGCCCTTCGAGGCCTTCCTGGCCGGGCTCTCGGGCGGCGGCTTCGACTACCGCGTGGCCTCCGGAGGCGGCAGGCAGTACATCACCATGGATCGCTACGGCGCCGACTGGTCCATGGTCGAGCGCGGCTGGCGGACCCACGTCCTGGGACAAGGCGCGCGCTTCCCGAGCGCAAAGGCGGCCATAGAGCATTACCGGGCCGAGAAGCCCTCCCTCATCGACCAGGACATGCGCGAGTTCGTCATAGAGGAGGGCGGAAAGCCCGTCGGCACCGTGGAGGACGGCGACGCCGTCGTCTACTTCAACTTCCGAGGCGACCGCGCGCTTGAGATAACGTCGGCCTTCGAGGACGATGAATTCCCGCACTTCGACCGCGTCAGGCGGCCCAAGGTGGCCTACGCCGGCATGATGGAATACGACGGCGATCTGCACGTCCCC
>CAZNNA010000450.1:0-2227 GCA_964573825.1 uncultured Treponemataceae bacterium | reverse complement strand
GGGGCCTTGGTTCGAGTCGCGCTGGCGACCGCGGCGCGGGGGGATGCGGGGCTTGCCGTCGCGACGGGCGCCGGGCGCGCGGGGGGCGCTCTCCCTGTCGCCTCGGGGACGGTCGCCGCTGCCGCGCTCCCGAGCCTCGTCGCCATAGGGACGTTCGGCGCGGGGACCGTCGCCATGGAAGGCGCCGCCCTTCCGCGAGGCCTCGCCCTTCCGGGGGGCGTCCGCGTGGGGGCGCGTGCTGGCGCGGGGCGGGGGGAGGGCGGGGATGTCCGGCGACGTCGCCTTGACGACTATGGCGTTGGACTTGGGGTCGCGCTCGCCCTCCGCGCCGGGCAGGGCGGCGTCGAGGATCGCGAGGGCGCCCGAGGGTAGGTCCGCGAGCGATCCCCTGGCCAGGGCGTAGCCGGAGCGCATGCAGGCGTAGCGCCCGAGCCCCCCGTCGGGGAGCCTGAAGGCGTCGGAGACCAGGCGCAGGGCGCGGTCGGCGCGCTGCGGCCGGGCGGCGCCCGCGGGGGGCTCCGGCTGGAGGAGGAGCCAGGAGGCTATTAGCCTGTCCTTGGGGAGCCCCGCGGCCTCGGAGAAGTCGACGAGGCGGGCCGGGGCGGCGCCGTGGTCTATGACGAAGTGGCACCAGGGCGCCTTGGAGCGGCCCCGGGCGGTCACGACCTTGCCGAGGCTCTCCGCCGTTTCCTTGCCCGGGCCCTCGTCCTCGTCGTCGTCCTTGCGGAAGGCGCCGGAGAGGAAGGCTCCGGCCATGGGGCAGGCGGCCGCGTGGGGGCAGGGCGCCAGGGGCCAGCCGCCGCCGAGTATGACCGACTCCCGGAGCGCGGCGAGCATGGCGCCCGAGCGCGGGTCGCCGGGCTCGACTATGAGGACGCGGCCGCCGAGGGCGACGCGGGCGCCGAGGGCGAGGGCGAGGGCGTCCGCTCGCTCGGAGAGCGAGCCCTTGACGCGCCAGAAGCTCTCGTTGAAGACGTTGGCGGCCGCGACGAGGCTGAAGCGCTCGTCGCCCTTGGCCTCGGTCAGCGAGAAGCTCTCGCGCCGCAGCTCGACCTTCCAGGCCAGTGGCTTGCCCGCGCGTAGGGCCAGGCCCTCGAGCAGGGCGAGCCCGGTCTCCATGGCGCGGCGTACGCGGTCGGCGCAGACCACCCTGAGCGGTAGCTCGCGGAGCTCGGGGCGGGCTATCCAGAGCGCTATGGGCAGGGTGAGGGGTCCCGAGCCTATGTCGAGCACCGAGGACTCCGCGCCGAGGCCGAGGTCGAGGTCGGAGAAGAGGGCCGCTAGCCTGACGACGTTCCACGGCAGGAAGTAGCGCAGGTAGGCCGCGAGCCGGGAGGGCTCGCCCATGTAGTCGGGCTGGCGGGTGGAGCGCTCGCTCGTGAGCTCGCGCCAGAGCTCGAGGACGTCGCGCCTGAGATCCTTGCGGCGGCCGCCTGGTATGGGGGCGACCTCCTCCACGATGTCGAGGAGCGACGAGACGAGGCGCGAGGCGTCCTTGTGGGCGGCCGGTACCTCGAAGGAGGCTACGCCGAGGGTCTTGGCGGGGATCGGCGCGGGGCGGGGAAGGGGCCGGTAGGGGCGCCTATCCGGACCGGCCTTGCGACGGGCGGGCCCGTCCGCCTGGCGCTTGCCGTCGTGTCGGTCTGGTTTCATACCGTGACTATCGCACGGTGAGGGGGCGCGCGCAAGGGCGCCCGCGCGCGCGGGCGATGGAGGCGGGCGCGGGGGAGCGCGAGGGATAGGAGCGGAAAGCCCGGAGCCCCCGCGAGCGCGCGGGGCGCGCGGCCGCGAGGGCGAGGACTTGGAGCGGATAGCCCGGCCCCGCCTCGGCGGGGCGCGCCACGGCAGCAAACCCTTAAAGGCTCAGGATTACTTTCCCTGAACTCCCCGATAGCATCGCGTACGTCGCTTCGCGCCGTTTGCCGAGTGGAGATCATTGTCGTGCGCGCTGAAAGCGCGCCACGGCATCAAAGCCTTACAAACTCAAAATTACTTTCCCTGAATTTCCCGATAGCATCGCGTCAAACCCCGCCTGGAAATCTTCGAAGGCGAAGCGGTGGGTGATGATCGGGGAAATGTCGAGGCCGGAGAGGAGCATCATCTCCATCTTGTACCAGGTCTCGAAGATCTCGCGGCCGTAGATGCCCTTGATGAAGAGGCCCTTGAAGATGACCTTGTCCCAGTCGATGCCGGCGCCGTTGGGCATGATGCCGAGCATGGCGATGCG
>CAZNNA010000449.1:0-2234 GCA_964573825.1 uncultured Treponemataceae bacterium | reverse complement strand
CGGCGCGGTGAGCGGCCTCGCCTGGGGCGACGACGAGCTGCCGGCGTTCCCGCTATCGCTACGCTACGCCGAGGGGCGGCTCGAGCTTAAGGCCGGGGATACCGACGAGCTCGCGGTCGGCTACGGCCCCCAGGGCGCGCTTTCCCTGAGGCTGTCTCCCGTGCTTCCCATATCGCTCGCGGCCCGGGGGCGGATCGCGGGAGATACGCTCAGCCTGGACGTCGAGGACGCCGTGGCCGACATGCCCTTCCTCTTCAGGCTCATTGGCCTACCCATCATACGGGTCGACTCGGGCACCGGGCGCGGCGCGGGACGGATCCGAGGACGGCTCGCGGATCCCGACGTCGAGGCAGCCTTCACGTTCGAGAACTTCTATATCTCCGTCCCCGACTACGTCAAGGAACCCATCGGCCCGCTCGACGATCCGCTCTACTTCACGGGCAGGGCAATGGAGACGAACCAATCGAGCGCCCGCTGCGGGGATGCCACGGTGCTGGCCAGCCTGAGGTCTAACCTCCTCGGCGGCATTCCCAATACCGTCAGCCTGAGCGTCAAGACCGCCAAGGGCGGGCTCGTGCCTGCCGCCACGCGCCTCCTCGGTCTCGATATAGAGGGGCTCGCGAGCCCGGACCTTCTCATCGAGGCCGATCCGAGCAAGGCCAGGATCTCGGGGTCGATAGTGATGAGCTCCGGCGATATCGTCGTGACCACGGGGGTGGTCAAGCGAAAGGCCGGGCCCTCGAGCTCCATCGACTTCTCCGGCTCCCTCGACCTCGACTTCGGCAAGGACGTCAAGGTCTACTTCCCCAACAAGAAGACCTTTCCCGTCGTGCTATACGGGCAGGCCGATCCTACGAGCTCCCTGCTCGTTACCTTCGATACCGCCAAGGGCGATTACAGCCTCAAGGGCGACACGCGGCTGAGGGGCGGCTCGGTTTTCTATATCCAGAAGAATTTCTACCTTAAGGAGGCCCTGATAGAATTCGACGAGGACGCGGATCAGTTCGATCCCAAGGTGAACGCCGAGGCCGAGCTACGCACGAGCGGGGCCTCGGGCCCCGTCGTCATAACGCTCCGCGCCGTCGATACGCGCTTCTCCAAGCTGGCCTTCACGCTCGAGTCGACGCCCGCCCTCTCGGAAGACCAGATTCGGCAGCTCCTGGGGCAGGGCTTCCAGGGCGGGACCGAGGACGGGCGGGTGGATATCGGACGCATCGTCATCGAGAACTACGATCTCATTCCCGAGCTCAACCTCGCGCCCATCCTCGAGCGCAATCTCCAGGCCATCCTGGGCCTCGACCTCCTGGTGCTTAGGTCGCAGGTCGTGCCGAGGCTCATCTACGGGCTGTCCGGCATCTCCGAGGATGCGACCTCGCTTACCCTCGCCGACTACCTGGGCGGCACGGGCATAGTCGGGGGGAAGTACCTCGGCAACAATATCTTCATGCAGGCGCGGGTAGGCCTCGAGGAGGATCCGCTTGCATCGACTATAGGATTAAGACTAGACTCCGAATTCAGCCTCGAGTGGAAGGCCCCGCACTTTACGCTGCTGTGGAGCCTTGCGCCCGAGCATCCCGATAGCCTCTTCATCGAGGATCAATCGTTCTCGTTCCTTTGGAGAATCCCCCTGAAATGAGAAAGGTAATCGATATGAAGCGATTTATAGCCATGACCGTCCTGTGCCTCGCGGCGATTGCCGCCTTCGGGCTGGCCGCCGACTGGTACATCGGCAAGACCATAAAGACCATCCGCTTCGACGGCCTCGTCGTCGTCGCCCAGAAAGACGTCGACCCCGTCATCAAGGCCTACCAAGGCAGGCCCTTCGACGACGCGCTCTGGATGGAGCTCCTTTCCAGGGTCTACGAGCTCGACTACTTCGAGGAGATAGCTCCCGAGGCCATCCCCGCTGACGCGTCCTACTCGGCGGTGACCATCGTGTTCAAGGTCAGGGAGAAGCCAGCGGTATCGTCGGTGACCATAGTCGGCAACTCGGGCATCAGGACCCAGGAGCTGCTCGACGCGCTGACGGTCAAGGAACGCACCATCTTCAACGCCTCGAGGCTGCGCCTCGACGAGATAGCGCTGCGCCGGCTCTACCAGGAGAAGGGCTATCCCGAGGTCAAGGTGGAGGCCTCCCAGGCGTCCGTGCTCGGCGGCGACGTAGCGGTGACCTTTACCGTCAGCGAGGGCGTCCGCAATATCGTGGAGGCCATACGCTTCGAGGGCGTCGAGAC
>CAZNNA010000448.1:0-2238 GCA_964573825.1 uncultured Treponemataceae bacterium | reverse complement strand
CTCGCGAACGGCGACGAAGGCCGCGTCGTCCGCGGCGAAGGCCACGAGTCCCGAGGTCGCCGCGTCGAGCCTATGGATGAGCCCGCCCTCGCCCGGCCCGTGGCCGCGTACCGAGGCGAGCTCGGGTCGAAGCGCGTACAGCCAGGCCGAAAGCGTGCCCTCCTCGCTATAGGGAGCGCAGTGCATGCCGGCGGGCTTGGCTACCACGACGAGCCCGTGATCGTCGTAGACTATCGATGGTTCCCGTATGGGGCTAAAGGCCTCTGTCGCGTTCGTCATCGCTCCGTAGACTACCCGCCGAGGGCCGCCCTATGCTAGTAGCGATAAACGGGCGACGCCATCGAGCCGATACTAGGGTAAGCGGGCTCGGCCCGCATCCAAGCCCGGGACTGGAGTAGACGTGCGCTCACGACCCCTAACGCTCATCTGCCTGACGCTTTCGATCGCCGCCGCCATGGCGGCGGCCCAGGATTCCGGTGCGGCCGCGGCGAGTCCCTCCGTGGATCCGTCCAAGGCGCCGGTCGCGGTGCCCCGGGGCTACCGCGGCATAGAGCTCGGCATGTCCATGGAGGCGGTCAAGGCCGCCCTGGCGGCCGACGGGCTCTTCGCCTACCGGGGCGACCCGGACGTCAGCCTCCTACCCCGCCCGAGCGAGACCCTCATAGAGGTAGCCGGTACCTCGTTCATACGGAGGGCCTTCTTCCAGTTCTACGAGGACAGGCTCTTCGTCATGATACTATCGCTCAACGAGCGGGAGATCGACCACTACTCGGTCTTCACGAGCCTCTCGGGCAAGTACGGCAAGCCGAGGGTGCTGTCTCCGGGCGAGAGCGTCTGGCTCGACGAGGCCACGCGCCTGGCCGTGGAGCGCCCGCTGGCGATCAAGTACATCGACCTGGCCACCTTCGACGAGCTCAAGGCCGCCGGCGAGGCGATCCGCTCCTACGAGGACCTCCTGCGCGCGGACTTCCTGGGCGATCTCTAGGAGCTAGTCGAGGTTGAGCACCTTGAGCCTGTAGCGCAGGCGCCTCTCGTTAATGCCGAGCTCCCTGGCCGCGGCGCTCTTATTGTGCTCGTTGCGTTCCAGTACCTTGCCGAGGTAGGCCCGCTCGAAGTTGCCCATGGCCTCGTCGTAGCCGCCGGGTATGGGAGCCTCGTCCTCCGTCTCCTTGCCGGCCTCGGCGGGCAGGAAGATGTCCGTCTCGGTCAGGTACTCGCCGCGGCAGAGCACGACGCCGCGCTCGAGGACGTTCTCCAGCTCCCGGACGTTGCCGGGAAAGGGATAGCGCATGACGCGGGCCATGGCCTCGCCCGTGATGCCCTTAACCGGCTTGCGGTTCTTGGTGGAGTATTTCTTTATGAAGTACTCGACGAGGTAGGGGATGTCGGCGCGGTGGTCGCGCAGGGCGGGTAGGGACACGGGTACGACGTTGACGCGGTAGTAGAGGTCGGCGCGGAAGCGACCGGCCCTCACCTCGGCCTCGAGGTCGCGGTTGGTGGCGGCTATGATACGGACGTCCGACTCCCGGGGGGCGTTCTCGCCTACCCGCTCGTAGGAGCCGAACTGCAGGACGCGCAGCAGCTTGACCTGGATACCCGGGGGCACCTCGCCTATCTCGTCTATGAACAGCGTGCCGCCGTTGGCCAGGGCGAAGCGACCCGTGCGGTCGGACATGGCCCCGGTGAAGGCGCCCTTGACGTGGCCGAAGAGCTCGCTCTCTATGAGGTTCTCGGGCAGGGCCGCTATGTTGACGGGCACGAAGGCCTTATGCTTGCGCGGGCCGGCCAGGTGTATGGCCCGGGCCACGAGCTCCTTGCCGGTGCCGCTCTCGCCGGTGATGAGCACGGTGGAGTCGCTCTGGGCCGCGCGGGCGGCCATGGAGAGCACCTTCTCCATCTCGGGGCTATGGGAGATGATGGTCTGCGAGCGCCCGTGGCCCAAGGCCTCTACCATGGCCCGGTTCTCGCGCTCGGTCTCGTTCTTCTCCATGAGCCCGCGTATCAGCGTCTCCAGGTCGGCCACCGATGGAGGGTTGGGCAGGGAGTCGTAGGCGCCTATGCGCATGAGCTCCACGTCCATGGTGATGTCGTGGTCCCCGAGGAGCAGGGCTATCTCGCAGCTCGGGCAGGCGGCCTTGAGGAAGGCTATGCCGTCGGCGGTGGCCATGGACACCGCCGCGGGATCCAGGAGGACGAGGTCTACGGCGTCCGCGCTGGAGACGGCCTCTATGGATGACT
>CAZNNA010000447.1:0-2240 GCA_964573825.1 uncultured Treponemataceae bacterium | reverse complement strand
GCGAGTCTTCAAGCGCAACAAGTGGATCTTCTCGATGAGCGGCATAGGGCGCGACATGTCCTACTCGCTCATCGCGTCCTTCCTCCTCAACTACATACAGTTCGGCGTGTCGCTGAGCCTGGCCCAGTTCACGTCGCTGAGCATCATCATCGGCGTCTGCGGACAGATATGGGACGGCTTCAACGACCCGATGATGGGAGCCATCATCGAGGGCTCGCACCTGCGCTGGGGTAAGTTCAGGCCCTGGATACTCATAGGCGCCCTGTCCTGCGGGCTCGTCATCATGCTCATGTTCGGCATACAGAGCATCCCGGGCTGGCGCTTCGTCGTCTTCATGAGCGTCATGTACCTGCTGTGGGAATCCACCTTTACCATGAACGACATAGGCTACTGGGCCATGCTTCCGAGCCTGTCGAGCGTGCGCGAGGAACGGGACTCGGTGACGACGCTGACGGTCCTCTTCGCCGGCATAGGAGCCATCGTGGCCCAGGGCGTCATACCCATGCTGACGGTGGGAGACATGCGGGCGGGCTACCGCCGCGTGGCCGTCATCATAGCCGGCGTCTTCATACTCTGCCAGGCCATAGCCTTCCTCGGCGTAAGGGAGACCCCGAGGAGGGCGGGGGAGAAGGCCGAGAAAATATCGCTCCCTAAGATGTGGAAGACCATCAGGCGCAACGACCAGGTACTCTGGATGACGCTGTCGATGCTCTTCTACAACATAGCGAGCATGATGCTCGTAGCCCTGGCGGCCAATTTCCTCTACCTGGAGATAGGCTACTCCGGTACGCTCTACTTCTACATCGTCGTGGCCTACGGCGTGACGAGCGTCTTCGTGAACGCGCTCTATCCCGTACTCGCGAGGCGCCTCGGGCGCAAGAGGCTCCAGGCCCTGAGCATCGGCGCGGCCTGCGCGGGCTACGTGGCCATAGCCGCCATGGGTTGGACCGAGGCGATGCCGCTTAACATTGGCGTCCTTGCGGCCTTCGTTGTCCTCGTCTCGGCGGGACAGTCGCTCTTCTACATGGCCTCGATAGTCAACATGACCAACTGCGTGGAATATAACGACTACCGCTACGGTCAGCGCAACGAGGCCGTCGTCTCCACGCTCAGGCCCTTCATGGCCAAGTTCGCGGCGGCCATGCATACGCTCATCGTGACCATAGTCCTTGCCGTCTCCGGCACCTTCACGCTGAGCCAGTCCATATCCGCCCTCGAGGCCCAGCGCGACTTCTTCGGCCGCATCCCGAGCGTCGAGGCCCAGGCCGACTACCTGGCGGCCATGCAGCGCTACCTGGCTGAGTTCGACGGCGCCAAGCCGGGGACCGAGGCCTACGAGGCCGCCGCCCTCCGCGTCGAGGGCCTCGTCGCCGGGGACGAGGCCATGCGCGCCTACCAGGTCAATCCCCGCTACGTGCCGCCCCTGGCCGACGCCGTAGTGCTGCGCCTGCCCGCAGGCGGCTCCGGCGCCGACGCGCCCGGCTCCGTGAAGGAACTCGGCAGGCTCGGCGCGGTCGATCCGGCGGCGCTGCGCGCCGATGCCTCCTCCGGTCGCCTGGCCCTCGAAGTCGGAGATGTTCCTTCGGGCAACGTGAGCGCGGCCAACGCCCATTTCAGGGACAGGCGGACCATGCGCATGCGTATCTGGATACGCGCCGCCATCACCCTGGTGCCTATAACGCTCCTCCTCCTGGCGCTCTATACGCAGCGCAAGAAATTCGTCATAGACGAGGCCTACTACGACATGATGATGGCTGAGATAGCCAAGCGAGAGGGTGCTAAGGGCTAGTACTCCATAGCCTCGGGAAAGCAGTGCATATGCAGCTTCCCGAGGACGCGGTAACCGTCGCAGGGGGCTCGTAGGCGCCTGAGGCCCAGGCGCAGCGCGCGGATGCGCTGGTAGAGGGCGACCTGCTCGAGCGTGGCCTCGTCGAACTGCGAACGGTGCAGGCGCAGCGCGGCGAGGCGCGCAGGCGTGGTCGGCGCCGCGGGCACGAAGGCGTTGGGCCTATCGGTGTAGTAGAGGGCCAATGCCTCCGGCTGCCAGGAACCCTCGACGCCAAGGCTCCGCATGACGGCGGGGTAGGGCGCCATGTTCATGGCCATCTTGGCCGCGAGGCCGGTCTTGAGGTGGTCGGCGTGGCACTCGCTGGCCAGGTCCGGGTCCGGGGCGAAGACTACCTGCGGCCGCGCGCGCACTATCTCGGCGCGGAGGGGGAGCACGTCTTCGACCGGGGTGA
>CAZNNA010000446.1:0-2247 GCA_964573825.1 uncultured Treponemataceae bacterium | reverse complement strand
GTACTGATCCTAGGACCATGAGCGGAAAAGGGAGCAAGAGCATGCACTCGCGATTCCTAGCCCTAGCCCGCGGCGCGCGCCGCAGGAACCTCCTGCCAGGCTACGCGGCCGTCGGCCTATGGTGCGCCTTCACCTTCATCCTCATCGGATGGATATTGGGCGCCTCGCTCTCCACGACTAAGGATATCTTCGGAGGCTCGCTCTTCAGGTCGGGGCTACACCCCGAGAACTACCTCAAGGCCCTGTTTACTCACAAGGTCGGTGTATATTTCATTAACTCAATCGTATACACCATGTCCTCGTGCCTCGGCATCGTGCTCGTCTCCATGCCCGCCGCCTACGTGCTCGCTCGCTTCCAGTTCCGGGGCAATAGGCTCATACAGAACGCATTCGTCTCCGCCCTCGGAATACCAGCCATAATGATCATCATGCCGCTCTTCGCGGTAATCACGGCCATGGGGCTGACCAACTCGCGGGCGCTCCTCATCGTCCTCTACGTCGGCATCAACGTACCGTTCACGGTATTCTTCATGATAGCCTTCTTCAAGAATATTCCCCGATCCTTCGAGGAAGCGGCGGCCATAGACGGCTGCGGGCCCATGAAGACGTTCTGGGTCATCATCATGCCGCTCGCCCAGCCGGGCATCATCACGGTGACCATCTTCAACTTCATTACCGTGTGGAACGAGTACTTCATGGCCCTCATCTTTGCGAATAAGGCCTCCATGCGCCCGGTGGCGGTGGGCCTGTACTCCATGATCCAGTCGATGCGCTACACCGGCGACTGGGCCGGCATGTTCGCCGCGGTGGTCATAGTCTTCCTACCCACCTTCGTCCTCTATCTCTTCATGTCGGAGAAGATCATAGCTGGCGTCACGAGCGGCGCCATAAAAGGCTAGCGCATGGGCGGGCACAAGGCGACGGTCGCGACAGGCTTCATCGAGCTCGAGGGAAGCCCCGTAGGCGGACAGAACCCCTTGCCCTTCTACCGGGCGCGCGACCCGGACCTCGAGGTACGGGCGACCGGGGGCTTCCCGCCCGCCAAGGTCGCCGGCTTCGGTCGGGACGCGTCCTTCCGCCTCCTCCCGTACCGTAGGCAGGACCGCTACGAGCGACGCCTACGTACCCTCGCCCTGCCGTCGGCTACGCTAGAGAACGATCGCCTGCGCGCCGTGGCGCTGCCGTCGCTCGGCGGCCGGCTTTGGTCGCTCTACGACAAGCGGGCCGGGCGCGATATCGTCTACCGCAACCCGATCCTGAGGCCGGCCAACCTCGCCATACGGGACGCATGGTTCTCCGGGGGCATAGAGTGGAATATCGGTCGCCTGGGCCACGCGCCTCACACATGCTCGCCCGTATTCGCCGGCGCCGTAATCCGCGACGACGGCTCGAGCGCGCTACGGCTCTGGGAATTCGAGCGCCAGAGCCGCCTCTACTGGAGCGTCGAGCTCAGGCTCCCCGAGGATTCCCCGGTCCTCCTGGCCTACGTCCGCGTCGTCAATCCGGACCCGGTCGCCAAGCCGCTGTACTGGTGGACCAACGTCGCCGTTCCCGAGACCGACGGCGTCCGCGTCCTGGCCGCTGGCGACGAGGCCATCTTCATCGAGCCCGGGAACGGTACGGTCAAGCGCATGGGAGGCGGACGACTACCGGAACTGAGACCCCTGCCCGGGCTAGACATCACCTACCCATCCCACTCCGACTATTCAAACGAGTTCTTCGTGCAGTGCGAGGGCAATCGCCGCGACGGCCGTCCCTATCCATGGGAGGCGGCGGTCTACGAGGACGGCCGCGCCTTCGTCGAGGCGTCTACCGCGCCCCTGTCGTTCCGCAAGATGTTCTGCTGGGGCAGAGGCCCGGGCGGCCGACGCTGGCAGGACTACCTCTCCCTCGAGGGCGAGCGCTACCTTGAGGTCCAGGCCGGGCTCGCGCCTACCCAGCTACACCTGTCGAGCATAGGTCCCGGCGCGACGATAGATTGGCTCCAAGCCTTCGGCGCGCTCGAGGTCGACGCCCGGAGGGCCCGGGATACCTCCTATCCCGCCGCGGCGGCCTACCTGGAAGAGGCGGCGGCGAGCCTCGTCGAGCGGGTCCGCCACCTGCGGCGCGTGGCACAGCAGCCAGAGCTGTTTCGGGCACTGCAGCCCGGCCTGATAGCGAGATTTGGAAAGCCCGGGGCTGCGCATCCTGCTCCCTCGTACATGGCTCCTGAACGTCACCCGGCAGTCGACTGTCCTCACGCTACCA
>CAZNNA010000445.1:0-2253 GCA_964573825.1 uncultured Treponemataceae bacterium | reverse complement strand
TATGCGCCCGGCCTTGGACAGGGCCGCGACCGGCTTAATGGCGGGCACCGTGCCCACGACGGGCAGGCCCGGGTGGGCGGCGCGGATATCGTCAATGGCTAGCTCCGTGGCCGTGTTGCAGGCCACGACGAGGGCCTTGGGCGCGGCCCGGCCCACGAGGGCGCCTATGGCCGCCAGGGCCGCGAGGCGAACCTCGTCCGGCGTCTTGGCGCCGTAGGGAAAGCCGCGCCTATCGGCGGCGTACACGAAGCGCTCTCGCGGCAGGAGCCGACGGGCCGCCGCCAGGTACGGAAGCCCCCCTACGCCGGAATCGAAGAATGCAAGGGGTCTCGAATCGTTCGTCATGGCCGCGCTATCGCCGCCTCAGGAGCCGAAGAGCCCGTTGAAGGCATCCTTGGCGGACGAGGCTTTGTCCTTGGCCTTGCCGTCGAAGGACCGGGCGGCGTCGGGCTTCCAGTATTCGCAGAAGTTCATCCTATCCTTTTCCTTGACGGCCTCGGGCACCGTCTCGGCGCAGTCCCGGAACGCGCCCGGCCTATAGAACCGGCAATGCACGCAGGCATGGAGCTCCTTGCCGCAATCCGGGCAGAGATCGCGGAAGCCTATGGAGGCGCCTGGGAGCGGAGAGCCGCAGAACGAGCACATACGCGCAGTGTACGCGCGGGCGGGCGATTTAGCAAGGTACGGAACGGTTATAACCGGCGCTTGAGGCTCGGGTCGTTCTAGGCTATCCTTAGCGACGGGGAGCCGCGAGGAGGGCCGAGTATGTACGACTTTAAACCATGCGCGGTCTCGGGATGCGAGTCGACGGCCCTCTCGGGCCTCGACCGATGCGCCAAGCACGCGGCCGACCCGGACGCCGCCGCCAAGGCGGTCGCGGAGCTCCTATCGGGCCCCGGCCCCGTCAAGAGCGTCAACGCTGCCGGGCTGCGCTTCGAGGGGCTCGACCTGTCGGGCAGGCGCTTCTATTCCTGCTCCTTCTCGCAGGCCACGCTCAGGAACGTCGCCTTCTCCGGCTGCACCTTCAGGATGTGCTTCTTCGACTTCGCCAGCATAGACTCCTGCGACTTCTCCGGCATAGACGCGCAGTTCTGCTCCTTCGCCGGCGCCCGGCTCCTCAACGCCTCCTTCGAGAATTCGGAGCTCGTGCATAATAACTTCGACGGCATCAGCGCCAGCTACTGCACCTTCAACTACAGCAACCTCTACAACTCCCGCCTGATCCTGGCGGAGCTCGAGAAGGTCGACTTCATCGACTGCAACCTCAAGCGCTCCTTCATCATACCCGCCAAGGAGCTGGACGTATCCTGGCGCCTCTCCAACACGCAGGAGGCCATCCGCGACCTCGAGAGGATAGCCCCGTGACGGTTTTCTTCCACTACGCCCTCCACGGCTTCGCCAACGTCTACCTGGTGGGCAACGACGAGACGGGCGAGGCCCTGGTAGTAGACCCGGCCGCCTTTACCCTGGGGCTCCTCGACTTCATAGAGGGCAAGTCCTACTCCGTCAAGGCCGTCCTCGTCACGCATAACCACGCCCACCACGTGGACGGCCTCAAGACCCTCCTCAAGATCTACGACGCGGAGGTGTACTCCAGCAACTCCATGCTCGGCGACCTGCCCTGCCGCATGGTGCGGGACGGCGAGAGCCTCGAGGTATGCGGCCTCACGGTCGAGGCCGTTTCCGTGCCCGGACACTCCGCCGACTCCATGGCCTACCGCATAGGCAAGCTCATCTTCACGGGGGACGCGATCCACGCGGGGCTCATAGGCAAGACAATGAGCCAGTACGGCAACCGCCTCCTGCGGGAGCAGCTCTCCAAGAAGGTACTCAACCAGGCGGACGACTGCCTCGTCCTGCCGGGGCACGGCCCTCCGTCCACCGTGGGCGCCGAGAAGATCTACAACATAGCCTGGCACCGGGCGCCGCGCTCGGGGTCGCGCCGGGACCTATCGCCCCAGGATTGCTTCGATTTCTAGTCCCGTATGGGTATACTTAAGACAGAGGAACATTACGCGAGGAGGCAGGCAGGTGGCGACGTCCCTATCGACGCTCGAGTCGTATATGCTAGCGGAGGGCCTCAAGTACTCCGTGCACGAGGACTATATACGCACGAGCTTCGCCACCGACCTCTATCGTGACCAGGACGGCGACCCGAGCGTCTTCATCATCGCGCGGGTCGAGGAGAACGGCGAGTATTTCAAGCTGATGGCGCCGAACCTCTACCATTACCCCCCCGACGGGCCTAACGCC
>CAZNNA010000444.1:0-2256 GCA_964573825.1 uncultured Treponemataceae bacterium | reverse complement strand
ACGATCGCAAGCGCCTGGTGGAACGCAACCCGGCCATAGTCGTCTGCCACGACGACATGGAATTCGCCCGCGGGGAGCCGGAGCGGCGGCGCTTCTTCTTCGACCAGACGGCGAGCCTCGTGTCGGCGGGCTATATAGACCTCCTGCGGGCCTACCGCCGGGCGCTTCGCGCCCGGAACGTGGCCCTCAAGGAGAGAAGCCTCGACGTCCTCGAGGTGCTCGACCTGCAGGTGGCCATCTACGGCCTCGGGCTCCGCGACGAGCGGGCGCGGCTCGCTGCCGCCTTCGACCTGGTCTTCGCCCCGCGCTACGAGGAGGTGGCCCGACTGGGCGTCCGCGTTGGCGTGGAGTACCGTCCCTCGTGGCGCGAGGAAGCGAGCGCCGAGGAGGTGGCCGCTCGCCTGGCGGGGGCCAGGGACCGCGAGCTGGCGCTCGGTACGAGCCTCTCGGGGCCGCACCGCGACCGCTTCGCCTTCCGCGACGATAGAGGCGACTTCTCAGACCGCGCGTCCACGGGGCAGCTCAGGCTCCTATCGCTGACGCTCCGCATAGCCCAGGCCGAGTACTACGCGGGGACGACGGGGCGCCGCCCTACCCTGCTCCTCGACGACGTGCTCCTGGAGCTGGATCCCGAGCGTCGCAGGCGCTTCATGGAGCGGCTGCCCGCCTCAGACCAGGCCTTCTTCACCTTCCTGCCGGGCGAGCCCTACGGGGATTACATGACGGACGGCACGCTCGTATACTGGACCGACCATGGACGATTCGCGCGCGCGTAAGGCCTCCGACCTCCTCTCGGCCATCCTCACCCCCGACGTGGCCGCCAAGGCCGACTCCTGGACCCGCTTCTTCGGTTCCTGGGCCCAGGCCGCCGGAGAGAACCTGGCGGCCCACTCGCGGCCCGTCGACCTGCGCAACGGCATCGTCTTCGTCGAGGCCGAGCATCCCGGCTGGATACAGCTCCTGCAGATGAGCCAGGACGCCATTCTCGGGCGCCTCAAGAGAGCCTTCCCCGAGCTATCCATCACCGGCATAGCCTTCAAGCTAGCCAAGGACGGCTCCCTACCCGGCCTGGCGCGGAATCCCGCGCGCCGGGCAGAACCCGACGAGGAATCGGGCGACGATGGACAGAGCTCGGACGAACGGGGACAGAGCTTGGATGCCGAGGGACAGAGCTCGAAGAAGACCCTGGACGACACGCTCGGGGCGGTCGAGGACGAGGGATTCCGGGGCATCCTATCGTCGCTGGCCAAGACGCTCGAGGATAACGCCAAGGAAGCGGCAGCGGCCAAGCGTAGGCATAAAGAAGGGAACTAGTATGGCGCTTGATTTTTATGGTCGATACTGCGTATCGTGACCGTCCTCGTAGGGAGATAGACCCATGATAGCCATAGAAGTATACGGCAAGGCCGACGACGCGATATGCGCCGGCTGCGACCACGACTGCGGGACCTGCGCGCCGGACCGCTCCCGGACCCCGGACCTGTCGCTTTTCGCCACCCGCGTGGACCGGACCGTCAACCGCCCGCCCCTGATCGTCCCGGTGGGGACGTCCATCCGCGAGGCGGCCCGGATCATGCTCCGGGAGGGCGTGGGCTCGCTCCTGGCCGGAGACGGCCCGGCGGACGTGGCGGGCATCGTCACCGACACCGACCTGCGCAAGGCCGTGGCCCTGGACCGGGACCTCTCGGCCGGGGTGCGCACCGTCATGTCCGGCCCGGTGGCCGGCATCCCCGGGCACGCCACCTGCTTCGAGGCCCTTTTGGCCATGATGGCCCGCAAGGTCCGGCATCTGGCCGTGACCGGCCCGGACGGGGTCAGCGGGGTCATCTCGGCCCACGACATCCTGCTTCTGCACGGGGCCTCGCCCCTGTCGCTTTTCCAGGAGATACGCGCCCTGCGCAGCCTGGAGGCCCTGCCCTCCCTGGCCGCCGGGACCCCCCGGATCATCCGGGGGCTGCTGGACACCGGGGCCAGGGCCGGGCACGTGGCCAGCCTGATTACCGAGATCAACGACCTCATCCTGCAAAAAATCATCGAGCTGACCATGCGCGAGATCGGTCCGCCCCCCCTGGCCTACTGCTTCATGGTCATGGGCAGCGAGGGCCGCCGCGAGCAGACCTTCGCCACGGACCAGGACAACGCCCTGATCGTCGAAAACTGTGAGGTGGATTTTCTGGAACGGGCCGCCGAAACCTATTTTGACGAGTTATAAGATGTTCGAACATTTCTCAACCCCAATGCTCTTTGCGCACCGCG
>CAZNNA010000443.1:0-2256 GCA_964573825.1 uncultured Treponemataceae bacterium | reverse complement strand
TGTCGGAGTTCCTGCACGAATACGGCGAGGGGCCGAACGGCCTCGTCTACGCGAAGCCGCTCATCCCCTCGCTCTACTGACTACTGACTACTGACTACTGACTACTTCTTTCCAGCATCCCCAGCGCGTCGTGGAACAACTCCGAGACGGTGGGGTGGGGGAAGACGGTCGCCTCCAGGTCGGCCACGGTGGCGCCCCGGGCTATGGCGTACTGCATGCCCCAGATGGACTCGCCCGCGTAGGGGGCGGCGGCGTGGGCGCCGAGGAGGCGGCCCGTGGCTCTGTCGGCTACGAGCTTGACGAGGCCGTGGCCCGTTATGCCGCGCTCGGCCACGAAGCGTCCGTTGGCGCGGGCGGGGAGCGAGGCCTTGGCCACGTCGTAGCCCGCGGCTACGGCCTCGGCCTCCGTGAGGCCTACGCCGGCCGCCTCGGGGTCGCCGTAGACGACCCAGGGCAGGGCCTTCCAGGGGATGCCGGCGGGCCGGCCCGTTATGGCCTCGGCCACGGCGCGGCCCATGGCGCTCGCCGAATGGGCCAGGAGGGAGCGACCGGTGACGTCGCCTATGGCCCAGACGCCCGGTACGCTCGAGCGGCAGAGGTCGTCGACGCGTACGCCCTTGGGGCTATGTTCGACGCCCGCGGCCTCGAGCCCGAGGCCCGCGACCGAGGGGCGCCTGCCGGTAGCCAGGAGGACGAGCTCGCCCTCGGCGCTGGCCTCCGCCTCGCCCTTGCGGTAGCTCACGAGCCCGCCCGAGATACCGGTGACGGCGGCTCCCGTGACTATGGTGACGCCCTTGAGGGTGCGGCGGTAGACGGCGGCCAGCTCGGCGTCCATGAAGGGCAGTATCTCGGGGAGCATCTCCACCACGGTGACCTTGACGCCCAGGGCGGAGAAGTAGGCGGCGAACTCTATGCCTATGACGCCGCCGCCTATGACGACGAGGCTCGCGGGCAGGCTGCTTATCGAGAGGAGCTCGTCGCTCGTGACGACGAGGGGATTGCCCGCGGCGCCGGGTATGGGCGGCCGGGCGGGCTCGGAGCCGGCGGCCACGACGACGTTGGCCGCCTCGATGACGGCGCCGGTCTCTTCGATCCTTATGGAGCGGGCTGAGGCCAGGGAGCCCGTGCCCTTGACGACCTCGACGCCGGCCTTCTTCATGGTGAACTCTATGCCCTGCACGAGCCGGGTAACGGTCTGGGCCTTCCAGGCCATGGCCGCCGCGAGGTCGTACTCCACGCCGGTGGCCTTGACGCCCATGGCGGCCGAGTCGAGCGCGTGCCTATAGGTCTTGGCGCCCGCGAGGAGGCTCTTCGTGGGTATGCATCCGCGGTTCAGGCAGGTCCCGCCGAGCGCGTCCCGCTCGACGAGGACGGTCTTGAGGCCCAGGGAGGCTGCGCGCTCGGCGGCCACGTAGCCGCCGGGGCCGCCGCCGAGTATGGCGACGTCGTACATGGTAAGGCTCCTTTTATAGAGAACTGGACGCCGGCATTGTCCATGGTTTTCCTGGGGCGGTCAACCTCGGTATGGGCGCGCTAGAAGGGCAGGGAGGGGTGCAGGTAGCCCTCGAGCTCGAGGAGGGCCCGCTTGCGCTCGCGGCCGCCCGCGTAGCCGCAGAGCGAGCCGTCGGCGTTTATGACGCGGTGGCAGGGTATGAGGAGGGCTACGCGATTGACGGAGTTGGCCGAGCCCACGGCCCGCGATGCGCTCGGGTTGCCTATGGCTCGGGCCAGCTCGCCGTAGCTCCTGGCCGCTCCGTAGGGTATGCGCCCGAGCTCCTCCCAGACGCGCTCCTGGAAGGGACTGCCCGGGGCCTTGACCGGTAGGCCGAACTCGCGGCGGTCGCCCGCGAAGTACTCGTCGAGCTCGAAGGCCAGCCGCGCCAGCAAGAGACTGTCGCCCGGTACGAGTGGTAGGCCGCTCGTGGCCCGGAGCGCGGCTATCTGCCCCTCTATGCCGCGGCGGTCGAAGAAGTCCAGGAAGCGTATGGCGGAGTCGTCGGCCCCGGCGAGCATGGGCCCGAGGGGGCTCCGCAGCCATGCCAGGCGTACGTAGTCGCCGGGCCCCGGGTCCCGGTCGAAGAGGCCGCCGTAGCGCTCTAGGAAGGCCGCTAAGGTAGGCGCCCGGCCGGGTGCCGCGCCGAGCCCGTCGAGTCCGGTATGTAGCCTCGTAGCATCGTCCCGCTCTAGCTTTATCGCCATTGGCCCATGATAGACCCGCGCGGGCGTATGCGCCAGGGGTAAACGCCGCTCTTCGCG
>CAZNNA010000442.1:0-2263 GCA_964573825.1 uncultured Treponemataceae bacterium | reverse complement strand
CTCGACGTGGCCAGGACCGTCTGCAGGCGGGCGGAGCGCCGCGTCGTGTCGCTCGCCTGGGACGCCGACGTCCCCCGGCCCCTGCGGCGCTACCTCAATAGGCTATCCGATCTCCTCTTCATGATGGCCAGGGCCGAGGAGGCCTCGGACGGCGGCATACGATACGCCAAGGACTAGTCGACCAGGTCCTCGTCGCCCTCCAGTACGAGGGCCCCTTCCTCCCAGCGTCGCTTGAAGTAGGCCAGGAAGGCCTTGGTGGCCTTGTCGACCTCGTCGCGGCGCACGGTGCCCAGGATGTCGTACTCCTCGAGCGTCATGGTGCGCTTGGCGTGCGACACGTTGGACAGCACCTTGTCGCGGAAAGCCTGGCTCTTGCCCTTGAGTATCATGGCTATCTCGCGCTCGGATAGGTCCCGCAGTCCCTTCTGCATGTCCTTGTCGGCGACGCGCAGGAGGTCGTCCGCGGTGAAGAGCCGGTCGCGTATGTTCCTCGATAGCTCCGGGTCCGCCTCCTCGAGGCCGCCCAGGATGCTGTCCTCGAGGCCCGAGTCGACGTGCTTGAGTATGCCGGCGAGCACCTCGGCGCCGTCGATGCGCTGGGCCGAATCCACGCGGCCCACGCGCGCCGCCTTGTCGCGGAGGGCCGCCTCGACGCGTTCCACCACGTCGGGCGGGCTACGGTCCAGCCTGGCTATGCGCTGGATGACGTCGGAGCGCATGGCGGCCGGCAGCTCGGATACCACGCCGCTGGCGAGCCGGGCGGAGAGGTAGGGCAGTATCATGGCAACCATCTGGGGCGACTCGTCCTTGAGGAGGGCGATGAGCTGGCGGGCGTCGAACTCCTCGAGGAAGGCGAAGGGCTTGCGGGCCTCCGGCACGGCCTTGCGGAAGACCTCGCGGGCCCGTTCCTCGCCGAAGGCCGCGGCGAGCATGCTCTCCGCCATGTCCGGGCCGCCTGATAGCGAGGCCCCGGCGGTCTTGGCCAGCCAGCCGAACTCGGTGAGTATCTCGTTGGCCTCGTCGGTGCCAATGGTGTCTATGCGGGCTATCTCGCGCGATACCTTCTCTATCTCGTCCGGCTTCAGGTGGCGTATGACGTTGGCGGCCTCGTCCCGGCCCAGGAGGAGGAGGAATTTAGCGGCCTTCTCGATCCCGGGGCGCCCGGACTTGAGGAAGCTCTCGGATTCGGCCAGGGCCTTGGCTCCCGCGCCGCGCGATCCCGTTCCCTTGGCGCCTCTCTCGGCCGTTGGGGGCCGGGGTGACGGCTTGCCCGCGACGGCGACCTTGACGAAGCTATCGCCGGCGGGCCTGCGCCCGGCCAACGGGGTCGACGCCTGCGGCCTCTCGGCCTGCTGCCTGGGGACGGGAACCGGTTTCCTATCGTCGCTCTCGTCGCCCGCGCCCGGCTTGGCCGGGCCCTTGCCGTAGGCCTGGCCTATCCGCTGCTTGATGTCCATGGCCTACGATACTATACGGACGAAGGGCCGCGGTCAATCGCGATACGATTCGGCGTTGGCGAGGAGCCTCTCAGTCGCTATATTGATAGGGTAAGCGATCAGGATTCGGACTACGACGGAGGACGGACGTGCGCCTATATTCTACCAAGCAGGTTTTCCTATGCGCCGCGGCCGCGGCGGCCCTGGCCTTCGTCGCCGCCTTCGGCCTCTTCGCGCTCGGGCGAGCCGGAGGGACGGGAGCCGGCGGGGCGGCCGCGGCGGCCTCGGCGGAAGCCGTCGCGCGCCTCCCCGGCGAGTCGCTCGAGGCGCTCGAGGCGCGTGGAGGCGAGCCCGCCCCCGGGCTGGCCGTCCTCGCGGATACCGTGACGGGCTTCACGCAGGACGAGCGGGAGAACATCGGCGTCTACGAGAGCCTCAACGCGGGCGTCGTCAACATAACCACCGAGGTCGTGGCCATCAACTGGTTCCTGGAGCCGGTACCCAAGGAGGGCGGCTCGGGCTCGGGTTCCATCATAGACGCGCGCGGCTACGTGCTGACCAACCACCATGTCATAAAGGACGCCTACAAGGTCTTCGTCAACCTGGCCGACGGCACGAGGCTCGAGGGCTCCGTCGTGGGCTCCGATCCGGAGAACGACCTGGCCGTGGTCAAGTTCGAGCCGCCCAAGGGCATGAGCCTTACGGTCATCCCCTACGGCGACAGCTCCGGGCTGCGCGTGGGGCAGAAGGTGCTCGCCATAGGCAACCCCTTCGGCCTCGAGCGTACCCTGACCAAGGGTATCGTGTCGGGCCTGGGGCGCCCCGTC
>CAZNNA010000441.1:0-2267 GCA_964573825.1 uncultured Treponemataceae bacterium | reverse complement strand
CTTGAGGATTCGGTCGCCCAGGGAGGCGAAGGCGAAGCCCGAGGCCGCTAGCCTGTCGAGCTCGGCCTCGGTCCAACCGCGCTCGCTGCCTATGGCCAAGAGAAGGCCTGCTTCAAGGCTCGCGTCGGCTAGGACCTCGGAGAGGCGGCCGGTGGCGCGGTAGGGATCCAGGGCCAGGCGGGCGCCTGTAGGCGCGTCGCGCGAATCCGGGGCGTCGAGCGCCTCCAGGGCGCGGGGCAGGGTCCAGGCCGTGAGTACCTCGGGTAACCTGGGGTTCCCTGCCTGTACGGCGCCCTCGATCAGGGCCGGGCGGAACTCGCGGCGCCTGAAGAAGTCGCTCTCCATGTAGGATTTCTCGCCGAGTTCGGTACCGGACAGTACGATGCGGGCGACGCCCAGGGACGCGAGGTCCTTGAGTATGCGATTGGCCTGTATGGGGCGAGGGAACCCGAGGAGCAGCGTCACGGGGCGGAGGGGAGGGGCCTGTCGCTCGGGGATATAGGAAAGCGCTAGCCCATCGTCGCCTACGGCTTCGATGCGGGCAATGCCTAGGCTACCGTCGAAGGCGCCGGCGGCCAGCTCGTCGCCCGGGCCCTTCTTGAGTACCCGAACGATGTGCCGCGCTCGGGCGTCGTCGCGTGCCAGGGGCCGCGAAAGGTCGTCCTCGTCCAGGAAGAGCATGTTCATTGTATGGCCGGCTCCTGCGTCTTGGTCGCGCAACGCGCTATGAGGATACCGTAGGGAGGAGCATAAAGAAAAGACCGCCGCGTTACTCGATGGACGGCGCCGCGGTTCGGCGCCATGGGGGCGCGCCATCGCGGAGGCGCGCCGTACCGCCCTGGCGGGGCGGGTATCCGTTAGGGACTGAGCCGCTATGCCTTTCCTTTCGCCTCCGGTATATCCACTGAGTAACGCGGCGGCCGGCAGGTCCGCTCGTTGAGAAGGCCCGGGAAAGGCGGCGGTCGGTGCCCCGCCCGGGCCGCGGGCGCCGCCTTTCCCTCGCGGGAAGGCGCGCCTCGAAGGCTCGATTATAGAGTCCTAGAGGTATGAGACCTCGGCGCCGTAGTCTATGCCCGTAAGCCCGAAGCCGTGGGCCTCGAGGAAGTCCTTGCGGAAGCCAGCCAGGTCGACGACCTCGGCGAGCGTCTCCTGGCTGATGGCGGCGAAGCGCTCCGCCGTCTCGGCCTGTACGTCGTCGCGCATCTCCCAGTCGTCCATCCTGATACGGCCTTCAGCGTCGGTAGGAACGGGGCCGGCCGCGAGGAGCCTGTCGCGGTAGAGCCTGGCCAGCTGGTCCAGGCAATCCTCGTGGAGGCCGCGGGCCTTCATCACCTTGAAGAGGGCTGATATGTACAGGGCCACGACCGGAATGACGGCGCTGGCGCGCGTCACCACGGCCTTGTTGACGGCGACGTAGGCTACGCCGCCCGTGGGCGCTAGGAGGGCCGTGAGGCTCGAGGCCGTCGCCTCCAGGTGCTCCTTGGCGCGGCCTATGGTGCCCGCCCGGTAGATGCCGGAGGTGTGCGCCGGCCCTATGTAGGAATAGGCCATGGTGACGCAGCCGGGGGCCAGGACGCCCGCCCCGGAGAGCGCGCGTATCCATAGCTCCCAATCCTCGCCGCCCATCACCTTGACGGTGGCGGCTATCTCCTCGTCGCTCGCCGGCTGGACGGAGACCTCGGACAGCTCGCCGGAGACCACGTCCAGGCTACGTCCGGTAAAGGGCGAGCCTATGGGCTTGAGCGCGGAGCGGTGCATGACCCCCGTGGCCGGGTCGACGCGTACCGGGCTCGCCAGGGAATAGATAACCTGATCGAAGGCGAGCCCGCGCTCCTTGGCCAGGGCTATGACGCGAGCGCGCGTCTCGTCGGCGAAGGCGTCCGCGTCCAGGGTCGCGGAGAAGAGGCCGGCCTCGGCGGCCGCCGCGTCGAAGGCGCGGTTGTCGTAGAAGCCGGGGCTGCCGGGCTTCTTGTCGCTAGGCTGGCGTTCGAGCGACACGCCCACCGTGGCCGCGCCGCAGGAGAAGGCCGCCACGGCTCGGGAGGCCAGGCCGTAGCCCGTGGAGCAGCCGAGCACCAGGACGGCCTTTGGTAGGCGCTTACCTGAGACGGCCGCGGCCTTAGCCATCGTCGGGGCGGCGTCGCTGGCCCGCGCTATCCACGAGCGCGTCATGGCCTCGCAGCCGGCCGGGTGGGCGTTGAGGCACATGTTGCCCCTGATCATCGGCGTCATGGCGTATCCTTTCTCGCGGAACCCGCGACGCTCGG